>NZ_JBWZCJ010000008.1:0-183075 GCF_059383535.1 Pseudarthrobacter sp. HLT1-3
GGAGAGTGTTGAGTTCGGGGTTCACATACCGGGTTTAACACTCTCCGCCTCACTTTAAAAGCGTCCCCACCGTCCCAACCAATAGGAATTACTCATCTAGGGCTTGTCCTTACCGCGGCGCTTAAGGTAGCGCTCGAATTCCCGGGCGATCGACTCGCCGCTGGCCTCGGGGAGGTCGGCGGTGTCCTTCGCTTCCTCCAGCTGGCGCACATACGCCGCAATTTCTGGATCCTCGGTCGCCAGCTCATCAACGCCGCGCTCCCAGGCATCGGACTCATCCACCAGGTCCTGCGTGTCGAGCGGCACCTGCAGCAGCTCCTCGATGCGGTGCAGCAGCGCGAGCTGGGCCTTGGGGGAGGGGGCCTGCGCGACGTAATGCGGCACAGCGGCCCAGAGCGAGACCGTTGGCAGCCCGGCCAGCAGCGCAACCTCGGCGAGGACCCCAACAATGCCCACCGGACCCTCGTATTGGGAGGCCTCAAGGTCCATCCGCTCCCGCAGTGCAGGGTCATCCGAGGACGTGCTCACCGGAATCGGCCGGCTGTGCGGTACGTCGGCGAGGAGGGCGCCGACCAGGATCACGTAGTCCACGTGCAGCGCCTCCGCATGGACCAGCAGTTCCGCGGTGTACGCCCGCCACTTGTAGGACGGCTCCGTGCCCTGGACGAAGATCACGTCGACGTTGGAATCGGGAACGCTGGCTTTATAAATACGCGTGGAGGGCCACTTGATCTTCCGCTCCCCGGTTGCCGTGCGGCGGATCGTGGGCCGGGTGAACTGGAAGTCGTAGTACTCGTCGGCGTCGACCGATCCGACCTTCTTGCCGCCCCACAGCTTGTTGAGGTAGCGCAAAGCATCGCTGGCAGCCTCCCCGGCGTCATTCCAGCCCTCGAAGGCGGCGAGCATCACCGTGTTGCGCCGGCCCTCAGGGACGGGCAGCAGCAGCCGTTCCGGCTCGGGCACGCCGCCCGTTTCCGCGGGGTCTACCTCGAAGCTATTCATCTCTTCACCCTACGTCCAAGCACCCGGCCCCCGCATGGAATGAAGCGCCGGGAATAGCCGGCGGCCGCGCGGATTCGCCGTCGGCGTAGTATCAGCCCCCTCACAGGGCTGCACCGTAGACTGGAAAGCATGCAATCCTCAGTTCCCCAGCCCCTGCTCAAAGCCGCGCTCTGGGACATGGATGGCACCATCGTTGACACCGAGCCGTACTGGATCGAGGCTGAACACGCCCTGGTGGCCGCGCACGGCGGACACTGGTCCCACGAGAAGGCCATGCAGCTGGTGGGCCAGTCCCTGGTTTTCTCGGCCGGCATCCTGCAGGATTCCGGCGTGGCGCTGGAGCGCCGGGAAATCATCGACATCCTGACCGCCCACGTGATCAGCCAGGTCCGCACCTCCGTGCCGTGGCGGCCCGGCGCCCGCGAACTGCTGGACGGGCTCCACACCGCGGGCATCCGCTGCGCCCTCGTGACCATGTCCGAGGCCCCGCTGGCCCGGGAAATCGTGGCCAGCCTGCCCAAGCCCTACTTCGATTTCCTCGTCACCGGCGACACCGTCACGCAGGGCAAGCCGCACCCCGAGGCCTACCTCAAGGCGGTGGAACTGCTGCAGGGGCAGGACCCGGAACTCGGACCGCAGCACTGCATTGCGCTGGAGGACTCCGTGCCGGGCGTCGCATCCGCCGTCGCCTCGGGCGTGCTGACCGTCGCCATTCCGCACATCATGCCGCTGCCGCACGATCCGCGCCACGCCGTGTGGGACACCCTGGCCGGACGCACCGTGGCCGATCTCGAGGATCTCGTCGCGCTCCGCCACGAATTCCCGGACGCGACCTTCGGCCGGGCCGGCGGCACCGGCACCGCCCCCGACGGCGCGGATGAGCTCGGCGCGTATGAACACGGCGCAGCAAAGGTCCCGGTCCATGACTGACACCGACACGCGCAGCGGGCGGGATCCGCAGAAGCAGGGCCGCAAGGAAGGCATCCCGCTGGGACGCATCGCCGGCATCCCGGTGATCCTCGCCTACTCCTGGTTCATCATTGCGGCGTTCACGGTGATCGTCTACGGCCCGGTGCTGCAGAAGAACAACCCGGAACTGGGCGTCGGCGCCTACGTCGTGGCGTTCGCCTACGCTGTGCTGCTGCTGATCTCGGTCCTGGTGCACGAGCTCGCGCACGCCCTGACGGCGAAGATCTACCACTGGCCCAGCGAAAAGATCGTCCTGAACCTCTGGGGCGGCCACACCCAGTTTGAGAGTTTCACCGCGTCTCCCGGCCGTTCCGTCCTCGTCGCACTGGCCGGTCCTGCGGCCAACTTCGTCCTCGCTGCCGGGGGCTGGCTCGTCCTGACCGGCGGCGAACTCACCGGCGTCGCCGGTATCCTGGCGAACATCTTCGTCTGGGCCAACCTGCTGATCGGCATCTTCAACGTCCTGCCCGGGCTGCCGCTGGACGGTGGCCGGCTCGTCGAATCGGCCGTCTGGAAGCTGACCGGCAGCCACGAAAAGGGCACCGTTGCTGCCGGCTGGGGCGGCCGGATCATCGTGATCGGCCTGGTGGCCTGGTTTGTGGTCCTGCCCCTGCTGGGTGGCGGCCGGCCGGACACCTCCTTGATGCTCATCACGCTCCTCGTCTGCAGCTTCCTCTGGATGGGCGCCACCGCCTCGATCAGGCAGGCCCGGCTGCGCGGCCGGCTGCCGCTGGTGGAAGCCGGAGCACTGGCCGAGCCTGCGGTAGGCCTCCCGGAAGCGGCCACCGTGGCGGACCTGCTGGCGCTGCCCCGGGACCGTGCCACCGGGGCACCCCCCGCCGTCGTGCTGTACCGCCCGGACGGGCGTCCGGCCGCCGTGGTCGACGCCGGCGCCGTCGCCGCCGTTCCCGCGGCCGCCGCCGCTTCGACCCCGGTCACGGCAGTGTCCTATGCCCTCGGCGCAGGCGCCTACGTGCCCGAGGGGTCCAAGGGGCAGGAACTGATCCAGTACCTGTCCCAACTCGACGGGCTGGAGTACGCCGTCGTGGACAGTGCCGGAACCGTCACCGGGCTCCTCCGGCAGTCCGCCGTGCTGGGCGCGCTCACGGGCAAGGCCGCCGGGGCCGGCAAGCGGATGTACGGCCAAAGCCGGTAGAGTTACCTGCCGGTCGTGTATTTCCGGCCCGGGTTCGAGTCCCCGGGCACCAGCAGCCGGACCGCCGGCTACATCCGCGGCCACCCAGCTTTCCAGGAGCGAGGAACATCTTCATGAGCAGCGACACCGCCGCCAGCACCAGCCCCGACGACGCCGCCACAGCCGGCAGCGCGGCCATCCACACAGCCGCCCCGGCAATCGGCCTGCCGGCTGCCGCCGCCCCGGTGGGCGCGGCCCGCCGCCGCGGACCGTTCCGCGAAGGCGAACGCGTTCAGCTCACCGACGAACGCGGCCGGATGAACACGATCAGCCTGGAAGCAGGCGGAGCGTTCCACACGCACCGCGGCTTCCTCAACCACGACGAGATCATCGGCCAGCCGGACGGCTCCGTGGTGGTCAACAACGTCGGCCAGCAGTACCAGACGCTGCGCCCCCTGCTCTCGGACTTCGTACTCTCAATGCCGCGCGGCGCGGCCGTGGTCTATCCCAAGGACGCCGGCCAGATCGTCACCATGGCCGACATCTTCCCCGGCGCCCGCGTCGTCGAGGCCGGTGTGGGCTCCGGTGCGCTGTCCATCTCGCTGCTCCGCGCGGTGGGGGACAACGGCTACCTGCACTCCTTTGAACGACGGGAGGAATTCGCCGACATCGCCCGCGGCAACGTCGAGACGATCTTCGGCGGTCCGCACCCGGCCTGGCAGATCTCCCTTGGGGACTTCCAGGAGGAAGTGGTCCGCACCGAGGAACCCGGCTCCGTGGACCGGGTGGTCCTGGACATGCTCGCCCCGTGGGAATGCCTCGACGCCGTCGCCACCGTCCTGGCCCCGGGCGGCGTGTGGATCAACTATGTCGCTACGGTGACGCAGCTGTCCCGGACCGCGGAGGCCATCCGGGCCGACGGCCGCTTCACCGAACCCGACGCCTGGGAATCCATGGTCCGCGGCTGGCACCTTGAGGGCCTCGCGGTCCGGCCGGACCACCGGATGGTCGCGCACACCGGCTTCCTGCTGGTCACCCGCCGGCTGGCGGACGGCGTCACGGGCATCTCCGTGAAGCGCCGCCCGTCCAAGACCGGCTTCAACGAAGAGGACGTCAACGCCTGGACGCCGGGTGCCGTGGGGGAGCGCGCCGTCTCGGACAAAAAGCTCCGCCGGGCCGCCCGCGACGCCATCGCCGGAACCAACGTTAAGGACGATCCGGATATTACGAAGTAGTCCGTATTTCGGAAGTCTTCAGCAGCGTCCGGCTTCTTGGGGCTAATGTCTTAATAGAAGCGTAGGAAGGGGCTGATGCACGATGGAGACTCCGAACACCGATCCGGACCTGACCCCGGCAGAGGATGCGGGGGCCGCGGCGGGACAGCCGCGTGCCGCCGACGGTGACCGCTACGCGGCCAGCGAGCTGTCGGTGGCCGAGCGGCAGGTCAATATCCTCCGGGACAAGCTCCGGCATATTGACCGCCAGCTCGCCGCCGCCACCCAAAACAACTCCAAGCTGGTGGGCATGCTGGAGACCGCGAAAGCGGAAATCTTGCGGCTGAAGAACGCCCTCGACCAGGAAGGCCAGCCGCCGTACAGCTTCGGCACCGTGCTGCAGCTGAACCCCAGACGCCATTCCTCCGCCGGCAACGGCGGGCAGGCCGCCACCGAGGAATCGGTGGACATCTTCAACGCCGGCCGCAAGATGCGCGTCGGGATCAGCCCGCTGGTCAACATGAACCAGCTCGCCGTCGGCCAGGAAGTCCTCCTCAACGAGGCGCTGATGGTCGTTGCCGGGCTTGGCTACGAACGGGCCGGGGAACTCGTCACACTGAAGGAAATGCTGGGCGCTGACCGCGCCCTCGTGGTCGGGCGGGCGGACGAGGAACGCGTCGTCCGGCTCTCCGGCGCCCTGCTCGCGCAGAAGCTCAGGGTCGGGGACGCCCTCTCGGTCGATTCGCGCACCGGCTACGCCCTGGAAAAGGTTCCGCGCTCGGAGGTGGAGAACCTCGTCCTCGAGGAGGTCCCGGACATCACCTACCAGGACATCGGCGGCCTGGGACCGCAGATCGAACAGATCCGCGACGCCGTGGAGCTGCCGTTCCTGCACCCGGACCTGTACCGCGAGCACGGTCTCAAGGCGCCCAAGGGGATCCTGCTCTACGGCCCCCCGGGCTGCGGCAAGACGCTGATTGCCAAGGCCGTGGCGAATTCCCTCGCCGCCCGGGCAGCCGAACGCACCGGCAAGACGGACATGAAGAGCTACTTCCTGAACATCAAGGGCCCGGAGCTGCTGGACAAGTACGTCGGCGAGACCGAACGGCACATCCGGCTGATTTTCGCCCGGGCCCGGGAGAAGGCGTCCGAGGGCAGCCCCGTGGTGGTCTTCTTCGACGAAATGGACTCGCTGTTCCGCACCCGCGGCACCGGCATTTCCTCCGACGTGGAAACGACCATCGTCCCGCAGCTGCTCAGCGAGATCGACGGCGTCGAGCGGCTCGACAACGTGATTGTCATCGGCGCGTCCAACCGCGAAGATATGATCGACCCCGCGATTCTGCGGCCGGGCCGGCTGGACGTCAAGGTCAAGATCCACCGCCCCGACGCGGAGGCCGCGGCGGACATCTTCAACAAGTACATCACCGCCGACCTTCCGTTCCACGAGTCCGACCTGGCCGAGCACCACGGTGATGTCCAGGCCACCGTGGATGCGATGGTCCAGCGCACCGTGGAGGCCATGTACTCCACCGACAAGTCCAACGAATACCTCGAGGTCACCTACGCCAACGGCGACACCGAGATGCTCTACTTCAAGGACTTCAACTCCGGCGCCGTCGTTCAGAACGTCGTGGACCGGGCCAAGAAGTACGCCATCAAGGACCTGCTCACCGTGGGCCAGAAGGGCATCCGGATCGACCACCTGCTGCGCGCCGTCGTGGACGAGTTCCGCGAGCATGAGGACATGCCCAACACCACCAATCCGGATGACTGGGCGCGGATCTCGGGCAAGAAGGGCGAACGCATCACCTACATCCGCACCATCGTCCAGGGCAAAGCGGGGCAGGAACCCGGCAAATCCATCGAGACGATGCCGAGCACGGGCCAGTACCTGTGACGTCGGCGGTGCCCGGCAGACCGGCCGGTGTATCCGGCGGCCTGCCGGCGGGCGGAGCCCTGCGGGTGATGGGCTCGGAGACCGAATACGGCATCCACGCCCCCTCCGCGCCCGGCGCGAACGCGACCATGATGTCCGCCCGGGTGATCCAGGCATACGCCCAGGTCACCCGGCAGCGCGCCGCCGGCGGCGCCGAGACCCGCTGGGACTACACCGACGAGGAACCGCTGCACGACGCCCGCGGCTGGACACTGGAGCGCAGCCAGGCCGAACCGGACCAGCTGACCGACCAGCCGCCCATTCTCGACGCCGAGGCCGTCGCCCTTGCCTACGGGCGGCAGGAGCTGGAGGCTGACGGCGAGGACGAGTCCGGCACGCTGCTGATGAACATGGTGCTGGGCAACGGTGCCCGGCTGTACGTGGACCATGCCCACCCCGAGTACTCCAGCCCGGAAGTGACCAACCCGCGCGACGCCGTCGCCTGGGATGCCGCGGGGGACCTCGTGGCGCTTGCCGCGGTGCGCAGGCTGGCTGCCGATCCTGAGCTGCCGCCGGTCAATCTGTACAAGAACAACACCGACAACAAGTCCGTCTCCTACGGGTCGCACGAGAATTACCTGATGCCCCGCTCGGTGCCGTTCGGGGACATCGTCCGTGGCCTGACACCGTTCTTCATCACGCGCCAGATCATCTGCGGTGCCGGGAGGGTCGGCATGAAGCAGGACGGCTCCCGCCCCGGCTACCAGATCAGCCAGCGGGCCGACTTCTTCGAGACCGAAGTCGGCCTCGAGACCACCATCCGCCGGCCCATCATCAACACCCGCGATGAACCGCACGCTACCGCCGACAAGTACCGTCGGCTGCACGTCATCATCGGCGACGCCAACCTCAGCCAGGCCTCCAATTACCTCAAGTTCGGCAGCACCGCGATGGTGCTCAGCCTGATCGAGGCCGGTCTTGCCCCCAGGATCGAGGTCCACGAACCGGTCGCGGCGCTGCAGGCCGTCAGCCACGACACCTCGCTAACGGCCACCGTGCGGCTGCTGGACGGGCGGCGGATCACCGCCCTGGACCTGCAATGGATCTACTACGAAGCGGCCGCTAAGCATGCCCAGGACACCGGCGTCGCCGACGCCGTGGACGGGGACGGGCACACGCACGAGGTACTGGAGCGCTGGGCAGCGACGCTGACCGAACTCGGCAGCGACCGGGCGGCGGCCGCGACCTCCGTGGAATGGCTGGCGAAACTTTCCCTGCTGGATGGCTACCGGGACCGCGACGGGCTGGACTGGGGACACGCGCGGCTGGGCCTCGTGGACCTGCAGTGGGCTGACATCCGCCCCGAAAAGGGCCTCTATTACCGCCTGCTGGCGCGGGACCGCATGCGGCGGATCGTCGACGACGGCGTGATTCAGCGGGCGGTTACTGAACCGCCGTCGGACACCAGGGCCTTCTTCCGGGGCCGCTGCGTCAGCCGGTTCGGGGCCGATGTCGTCGGTGCCAGCTGGGACTCCGTGATCTTCGATCTGCCCGGCCGCGGCAGGCTGCAGCGGGTCCCCACCCGGGAACCGCTGCGTGGCACCGAGGCCCTCACGGGCGGTCTGTTCGCCCGGCACCGGGAAGCCGGGCCGTTCCTCGCCGAGCTGCTGGGACTGCCTCCCGGTTCGTAGCGAAAAGAGCCCCGCCGGAGCCCCGGGCGTGGCAATATGGCTTACAGGATGTCCCTTGCGAAAATGGGACGGACAGAAGGAGAAAACAATGGCAGGCCAGGAGCAGCAGCAGCCCACGTCGCGGGACACCGAAGTCGAGGAAGACGTCCCCGCGGCCCCGCCGGCTCCCGCGGAGGGACAGGCGTCAGCGGCCACCCAGGGCGTCGACGATCTGCTGGATGAGATCGACGGCGTGCTGGAGTCCAACGCCGAAGAGTTCGTCCGGGCTTTTGTCCAAAAGGGCGGCCAGTAGCACCGCCGGACCGCGGCGGCCCAAGGGTTGCGCCGGTACAGGGAAGAGGGCCGGAAGTCGTTGATTCACTACGTTGAGGGAGTGCACCAGTGCAGGAAACCACCGCCAACCAGGTAGCCGCCAACGCCACGTCCTCCTTCACCGAACATCTGCAGCGCCAACGCCCCGACTTACTGCCTTTCGGCCAACTGCCTTCCGGCCAGGGCCAGCAGCTGCCCGCTGGCGGTGCCGCGCCGCTGCAGGCGCCGCACGGGACCACGATCGTCGCGCTGACCTATGCCGGCGGGGTGCTGATGGCCGGCGACCGGCGCGCCACCATGGGCAACATCATCGCCAGCCGGCACATCGAAAAGGTGTTCCCGGCGGACCAGTACTCCGTGCTCGGCATCGCCGGAACCGCCGGAATCGCGCTCGACATCACCCGGCTCTTCCAGGTCGAACTCGAACACTACGAGAAGATCGAGGGAACCCTGCTGAGCCTCGACGGCAAAGCCAACCGGCTCGGTGCCATGATCCGCAGCAACCTGCCGATGGCGATGCAGGGCCTCGCCGTCGTGCCGCTCTTCGCCGGATTCGACCGTCCCGCGGGCGTTGGCCGGCTCTTCTCCTACGACGTCACCGGCGGCCGGTACGAGGAGCAGGAGCACCACTCGGTTGGTTCGGGATCGATGTTCGCGCGCGGCGCGCTCAAGAAACTCTGGCGGCCCAACCTCCCGGAACAGGACGCCGTCGCCGTCGCCGTCGAGGCGCTTTACGACGCCGCCGACGACGACTCCGCCACCGGCGGCCCGGACCCCGTCCGGCAGCTCTGGCCGGTGGTTTACATCGTTAACCGGACCGGGGCCTACCGGGTTCCCGAACGCGAGCTCGCGGCCATGGCCGGCACCATCATTGAATCCAGGGCCGTGGCCCAGCGGGAGGCCTGAGATGACCCAGCAGTTCTACGTATCGCCCGAACAACTGATGAAGGACCGCGCGGATTTCGCGCGGAAGGGCATCGCGCGCGGGCGCTCCGTAGTGGTCATCAGCTGCCGCGACGGGATCGCCCTGGTGGCCGAGAACCCCTCTCCGTCGCTGCACAAAATCGGCGAGATTTACGACAAGATCGCGTTTGCGGCCGTCGGAAAGTACAACGAATTCGAAAGCCTCCGGCAGGCCGGGGTGCGCTACGCCGACGTGCGCGGTTACTCCTACGACCGGGAGGACGTCACCGCCCGGGGCCTCGCGAGCGTTTACGCGCAAAGCCTCGGGGCGGTCTTCACGGCGGAGCAGAAACCTTTCGAGGTCGAGCTGGCCGTGGCCGAAGTGGGCGCCACCCCGGAAGAGGACCACCTCTACCGGCTGACATTCGACGGGTCCATCGCGGACGAGAACGGCTTCATCGTGATGGGCGGCCAGGCGGACAAGGTATCCGAGGCCGTCGCGGCGGGCTGGCAGGGCGCCCTGGACTTCGCCGGCGCCATCAGGCTGGCCCTGGCCGGCCTTGTTGCGGACAAGGAAACCGCCACGCTGCCGGCGTCGGCCGTGGAAGTGGCGGTGCTGGACCGCGGCTCGGAAAGCAGCCGGGGCACCCGCCGCGCCTTCCGCCGGCTTGAGGACGCAGACGTCACCGCACTGCTCGCTGAGGAGAACTGAGATGGACAAGCGCATTTTCGGCATTGAGACCGAGTTCGGGATTTCCTACTCAAGCCCGGAGTCCCGCCCGCTGGCCCCCGAAGAGGTGGCCCGCTACCTCTTCCGCAAGGTGGTCAGCTGGGGGAGATCCTCGAACGTGTTCCTGACCAACGGGTCCCGGCTGTATCTCGACGTCGGATCCCACCCGGAGTATGCGACCGCGGAGTGTGATGACCTCCTCCAGCTGATCGCGCATGACCGGGCGGGTGAACTGATATTGGACGACCTTGTCGACGAGGCACAGGAACGGCTCGCGGCGGAGGGCTTCAACGGCACGGTCTACCTGTTCAAGAACAACACGGACTCCGCCGGGAACTCGTACGGCAGCCACGAGAACTACCTGATCCCGCGGCGCGGCGAGTTCTCCCGGCTGGCCGAAATCCTGATTCCCTTCCTCGTGACCCGGCAGCTCATCGCCGGGGCCGGCAAGATCCTGAAGACCCCGCACGGAGCGACCTTCGCCTTCTCGCAGCGCGCTGACCACATCTGGGAAGGCGTCTCCTCCGCGACCACCCGGTCCCGGCCGATCATCAACACCCGCGACGAGCCGCACGCCGACGCCGAGTTCTACCGCCGGCTGCACGTGATCGTGGGCGACTCCAATATGTCCGAGACCACGGCGCTGCTCAAGGTCGGGACCGTTGACCTGATCCTGCGGATGATCGAAGCCGGGGTGATCATGCGCGACATGCGGATGGAAAACCCGATCCGCAGCATCCGGGAGATCTCCCACGACCTCAGCGGCCGGGCCCTCGTCCGCCTCGCCAACGGCCGCCAGCTCACGGCCCTGGATATCCAGCGCGAATACCTGGCCAAGGTCACGGCCTTCGTGGCCGAACAAGGCGCCCACAACGCCCATGTCCCGCTGATCCTGGACCTCTGGGAACGCACCCTCGATGCGATCGAAAGCGGCGACACCAGCAGGATCGATACCGAAGTGGACTGGGCGATCAAGAAGAAGCTGATGGACAACTACCGCGAACGGCACAACCTCGGCCTCGACGCACCGCGGATCGCCCAGCTGGACCTGACCTACCACGACATTTCGCGCACCCGCGGGCTGTACTACCTGCTCCAGACCCGGGGCGCGGTGCGCCGTGTGGTCGATGACACCGCGGTCAAGGACGCGGTGGACGCCCCGCCCCAGACCACCCGCGCCAAACTCCGCGGCGACTTCGTCCGGCGGGCACAGGAACTGGGCCGCGACTACACCGTGGACTGGGTGCATCTGAAGCTCAATGACCGCGCCCACCAGACGCTTTTGTGCAAAGACCCGTTCCGGAGTGTGGACGAGCGGGTCGATGCCCTGCTGGACTCTATGGGCTGATACCCAGCTTTCCACGTTATTCTGGATGGGGTGCCGTTCGCGGCCACCGCTTGCTTTGCCGCTGGCCGTTGCCCGGCGAGGCGTCCATCCTGCCCCGACGAAAGTTCTTAAGTGCGCCGACTACTTGCAATTCTTCTTCCCGGACTGCTGCTGCTGACTGCCTGCGGCGGCGGCGAACCCGCTGCCCCGGAACCCACCAGCCAGTCCGCCGGCGAAACCGCCAAGCTGGACTCCCTCAAGCTGACGGAGAACGGCGACAAGAAGGCACCCGGTGTCGAATTCACCAAGCCCCTCGAGGTCACTCAGCCGACCGTCAAGGTGATCACGGAGGGCGACGGCGACCCGGTCAAGGAAAACCAGATCGCGTCCATTTCGATTGTTGCCCTCAGCGGCAAGGACGGCTCGACCCTCGAGGACACCTTCCCGAACGACCCGGAGGAGCTCGAACTTAACGAGGAGCTCAAGACCAGCAGCCCGGTTATCTACAACGCCTTCGTAGGCGCGAAGGTCGGATCGAACGTGGCCCTGGCCGTTCCCGGCGCCGCAGCCGCTGAAGGCACCGAAGCGCAGCCCACCCAGCTGCTCGTCGTCAAGGTAGTCTCCGCCAAGGACGCACCCAAGGTCCTGGACAAGCCCGAGGGCGAGACCATCACCCCGCCGGCCGGCCTGCCGACCGTCAAGGACAACGACAAGGGCATTCCGGAGATCGCCGTCGCCGGCGTCGCCGCCCCGACTGCCCTGGTGTCCCAGGACCTGATCAAGGGCTCCGGCCCCGAGGTCAAGGAAACGGACACGCTGACCGTGAACTACGTCGGCGTGACCCTGACCGAAGGCAAGGTTTTCGACTCCAGCTTTGACCGGGGCGAGAAAGCCACCTTCCCCCTCACCGGTGTCATCAAGGGCTGGACCCAGGGTCTGACCGGAAAGACGGTGGGCTCCCGGGTCCTCCTGGTCATCCCCAAGGACCTCGCCTACGGTGATGAAGGCTCGGGCGACGCCAAGGGCGATCTCGTCTTCGTCGTCGATATCCTCGGCACCCGCTAACCACTGCACGACCCCAAGCCCCACCAGAAGGAGCAACCATGTCATTTGGACAGCGCAACATCGACCGCCAGAAGCCGGAAATTGACTTCCCCCAGGGCGACGTTCCCACCGAACTCGTCATCACCGACCTGATCGAGGGCGACGGCGCCGAAGCCAAGGCCGGCGACACCGTTTCCACCCACTACGTCGGCGTGGCTTGGTCCACCGGCGAGGAATTCGACGCCTCGTGGGGCCGCGGCGCACCGCTCGACTTCCGCGTCGGCGTCGGCCAGGTCATCCAGGGCTGGGACCAGGGCCTGCTGGGCATGAAGGTCGGCGGCCGCCGCCGGCTGGAGATCCCCTCCGAGCTGGCCTACGGCTCCCGCGGGGCCGGCGGGGCAATCGGTCCGAACGAAGCCCTGATCTTCGTCGTCGACCTCGTCGCCGTCCGCTAGGCACCTGGCTCGCTGAGCACCCGGCCCACGTCGGCGGCCACCCACCGGGTGGCGCCCTGATGGCCAAAGCGCGGTAACAATCGGAAAAGTTCTTCCGGCTGTTGCCGCGCTTTTGTCAGTTTCGGGCAGGGACTTTAGTAGCCTTGCGGGGTGTCAGCCTCACGTACCGAACGCCTCCTGAACCTGCTCATCGCCCTGCTCAACACGACCTACGGCCTGCGCCGCAGTGAGCTGCGCGAAAAGGTCTACCACGACACCACCAGCAGCGACGTCGCCTTCGGCCGGAAGTTCGAACGCGACAAGGGCGAGCTGCGGAGCTTCGGATTCGAGATCGAGACAGTCACCGACACGGGCTGGGGTTCCGATGATCCGGCGACCACCCGCTACCGGATCGGCAAGGAATCCAACCGGCTCCCGGACGTCAGCCTCACCCCGGCAGAGTGCACCGTGCTCATCCTCGCCGCCCAGCTCTGGGAACAGGCCGCTCTCGGCTCCGCGGCCGTCAACGCGGTCCGCAAGCTGCAGGCCGCCGGTGGCCTCGTCGACGCCGAACTCCCCGCCGGGGTCCAGCCCCGGATCCGACCCGCCGGCCAGGCCTTCGAGGACCTCGTCGCCGCGATGCACGCCCAGCATCCCGTCAGCTTCCGCTACCTCGCCGGCAGCACCGGCAGGGAGGAGGAACGATTCGTGGAACCCTGGGGCCTCGGCAGCCGCTTCGGCCAGTGGTACCTCGTGGCCCGGGACCGGACCCGCGGGGAGAAGCGCTTCTTCCGCCTGTCCCGGCTGACGTCCGCCGTCACCGTCCTGGACCAGGAACACTTCACCCCGCCGGCGGACTTCAACGTCCGCGCCGAACTTTCCGGACTGGCGGAACTGCCGGTCCGGACCGCCGTCGTCGACGTCCAGACCGGCAGGCTGCACGGCCTCCGCCAACGGGCGCTCCCCGACGCCGGCAGGCCCGACGCCGTGAAGCCCGACACCGTGAAGCCAGACGCCGGTCCGGACGCCGTCGGGCCGCCCACGGCCGGCCGGGACCGGCTCCGCGTCCCGTACCGGGACGACGAGACGCTTGCCGAGGAACTCGCCTCCTACGGGCCCCGCGTCCTCGTGGTCTCCCCGCCCGAACTCGTGGCCTCCGTGCGCCGCCGGCTGGCCGCCGCGGCTGAATTCGCCGTGTCGCCCGTCCCGCCGATCGATTTCCCGCCAGCCGCTTTCCCGGCCGTCTCCCCTCCGGGAGGGCACCGGCACGGCCGCAACCGCACTTCCGAGGACCAGCTGACCCGGATGCTGCAGCTTGTGCCGTTCCTGGTGCACAACCAGGGGCTCCACATCAGCGTCGTGGCGGAAAAATTCGGCATCACCCGCCAGGAACTGGAGGCGGACCTGCGGATCCTGATTTGCTCCGGCCTCCCGGAAGGCTATCCGGACGACCTGCTGGACATCCAGTGGGACGACGACCATGTCACCATCAGCGAGGATCTCGACCTGAAACGGCCCGTCCGCTTCACCGTCGAGGAGGCCTGCGCACTGCTGACCGGGCTGGAAACGCTCAACGGCCTGCCCGAACTGGCCGAAGGCAGCGCGCTGGAATCCGTCACGCTCAAGCTCATGGCGGCGGCGGGGGAGGAGGGGCTCAAGGCGGCCGCACTCTCCGGCCCCGAAGTGGCGCCCGGCAACTCCGTGGCCCTCGAGACGGCGCGGGAGGCGATCCGTACCGGCGCCCAGCTGCGGCTGCGGTACTTCTCGCCGCTCCGGGACACTGTCTCGGAACGGAACATCGACCCGCTGCGGCTCTATTCGCTGGACAACACCTGGTACCTCGAGGCCTACTGCCATGCGGCGCAGGGCCTGCGCAACTTCCGGCTGGACCGGATCGAAACCCTGGAAACCACCGGCCGGCCCGTCTCGGAAACGGCCAAACCGGGCGGCAGTTTCCCCGTCAAACTCTTCACCCCCAACGACGACGACACCGTCGTCGTCGTTGAACTGACCCGCCGCGGAATCGGCGTCGCCGACGAGTATTACGCCGAGCGGACGGCGGAACTGCCCGACGGCGGGCTGCTCGCCGAAATCCGCTTCGGCAGCACCGGCTGGCTGCCGATGTTCGTGGCCCAGCACGGCGGGACGGCCCGGATCCTGGAACCGCAGGACATCGCAGACGCTTCGCGCGAGTGGCTTGCCGCCGCCCTGGCCCAATATGAAGACTAGCCAGGCTGGCGGCTAGACTACTCAGCATGCCTTGGTGGTCCTGGATCGTAATTTGGATAGCGCTTGTCGCGTTGTCGCTGTTGTTCTTCGGTGTGCTCGGAGTCCGGTTGTTCCGGCAGTTCATGGCCACGGTCAAGGAACTCGGCGAAGCGGGGGACCGGTTCTCCACCTTCCCCTCCGGCCCGGGCAGCTTCGGTTCAGCCGATGTTCATGTGGGCCGCGTAGGCTCGGACGGCGGCGACGCGGGGGACGGATCCGGCCCACACACCGAGCCCGGCTCAGCCGTTTTCGCCTCACCCGTGCAGATGGGTCATGACTACCGCGCAGCCAAGTCTGCCCGGCAGGAAGCCCGCCGCAAGCGGCGCGTCCAGCGCAAGCAGGACCGCGGCCAGCCCCAGCGGCTGCACGACATCGATTTCAGTTAGACATAAGATGTATTCAAACGAAAGGACCACCCGTCATGAGGCTTGAAGGCTGGCATCTCATCATCATCATCGTCCTGGCGCTGGTGCTTTTCGCCGCACCGAAGCTGCCGGGCATGGCCCGCAGCCTCGGCCAGTCGATGCGCATCTTCAAATCGGAGGTCCGGGAGATGAAGAAGGACGGCTCCACCGACGCGGCGGACGGCACCGAGCCGGTCGAGGGCCGCGTCGTGAACCACCCGAAGTCCAACGGCACGGAATCCCGCACTGCAGACGGAACCGACGTTCCGCCGCCGAACCGCGCCTAACACCGCGTGGCAGTAACCATGGGCCGTAAGTCGAACCCCGAGGGGAGGATGGCGCTCCTCGAACACCTGAAGGAACTGCGGAACCGCCTCTTCAAGTCCGCGATCGCCGTCATTCTGGGTACCGTCGTCGGATTCCTCGTCTACCAGCCCATGCTCGCCGCGCTGATCAAACCCATCAGCGACCTGAATGAACATGAAGGCCGGCAGGCGACGCTGAACTTCGATGGCGTGGCCAGTTCCTTTGACCTGATGATCCAGGTCTCCGTCTTCCTGGGCCTGATACTCGCCAGCCCGGTATGGCTGTACCAGCTGTGGGCCTTCATCGTTCCCGGCCTGCACAAGAAGGAACGCCGGCTCGCTCTGTCCTTCGTGGCCGCCGCCGTTCCGTTGTTTATCGGCGGTGTCCTGCTGGCATGGCTGGTGCTGCCGAACGCGGTCCGGGTGCTGACCGATTTCACCCCCTCCGGCGGCTCGAACTTCATCAGCGCCCAGGTGTACCTGTCATTCGTGCTGCGGCTCCTGCTGGCCTTTGGCATCGCCTTCCTGCTGCCTGTGGTCCTCGTCGGGCTGAACCTGGCGGGGATCATCAAAGGCAAGCAGCTCGTCAAGAGCTGGCGCATCACCGTCTTCCTGGTCTGCCTCTTCGCCGCCATGGCCGCGCCCGGCGCCGACGCGATGAGCATGTTCTACCTCGCCGGGCCGATGCTGCTGCTCTTCTTTGCCGCGATCGGACTCTGTCTGCTCAACGACCGGCGCCGCGAACGCCGCGCGGTCAAGCGGGCCGCGGAGACCGAAGCGACCGCGAACCTGGCAACTCCCAGCTCCGAGCTGGAGAATCTCTAGCCCGTGGCGCACTAGGCTGGAAGCATGTCCTCACTACCCGGGCCGGTATCGCCGTCTGAACGCTACCGAGCCAGTGCCGAGCGGGCCGCCGAAGCCAAAACCTACCTGGGCGGCTTCATCCGTTCGCTCGCCTTCGAACTCGACGACTTCCAGCGCGAGGCCTGCCTGTCGCTGCAGGCAGGCCGTGGTGTCCTGGTGGCCGCCCCCACGGGAGCCGGCAAAACAATCGTGGGGGAGTTCGCCATCTACCTGGCTCTCCAGCGCGGGCTCAAGGCCTTCTACACCACCCCGATCAAGGCCCTGAGCAACCAAAAATATTCGGAACTGGCCGATAAATACGGTGCCGACCGGGTCGGCCTGCTGACCGGCGACACCAGCATCAACGGCGACGCCCCCGTCGTTGTGATGACCACCGAGGTGCTCCGCAACATGCTCTACGCGGACTCCAGCACCCTGGCCGATCTCGGCTACGTCGTGATGGACGAGGTCCATTACCTGGCGGACCGGTTCCGCGGCGCCGTCTGGGAAGAAGTCATCATCCACCTGCCCAGCGAGGTCCAGGTGGCCTCGCTCAGCGCGACCGTGTCCAACGCCGAGGAATTCGGCGCCTGGCTCGATACGGTCCGCGGCCAGACCGACGTGATCGTGTCCGAGCATCGTCCGGTCCCGCTCTGGCAGCACGTGATGGTGGGCCGCAAGATCGTGGACCTCTTTGCCGGCGACACCAGCTTCGATGAGATCGCCCCGGCCGGCGAGGCCGCCGTGGCCGCGGTGGCCGCCACCACGGAAACCGCTGACCTGAGTGTCCGCCCGGGCTTCGAGGTGAACCCCGAGCTGCTCTCGATGGCACGCGCCGAGAGTCAGATGAACTTCCGCAGCCGGTTCGGCCATGCCGGCCGGAACCAGCGGAATCAGCGCAACCAGCGCCAGCGCGACGACGCACCGCAGGGCGGGCCACGCAGCCCGGTCCGGAAAGCCAGCCGCCCGCAGGTCATTGCCAGCCTGGACCGGCAGGACCTGCTGCCGGCCATCACCTTCATTTTCTCCCGCGCGGGCTGCGACGCCGCCGTGGCGCAGTGTGTCGCCGCCGGACTGTGGCTGACCACGGAGCAGGAACAGCTCATCATCGCGCGGCGCGTTGATGAGGCGGCGCAGGACATCCCCTCCGACGACCTGGACGTCCTGGGCTTCTGGAGCTGGCGCGACGGGCTGCTCCGCGGACTGGCCGCCCACCATGCCGGGATGCTTCCCACCTTCAAGGAAGTCGTGGAGAAGCTCTTCGTCGACGGACTGGTCAAGGCCGTGTTCGCGACCGAAACCCTGGCGCTCGGCGTCAACATGCCGGCCCGTTCCGTCGTGCTGGAGAAACTGGACAAGTTCAACGGCGAGGCACACGTCAACATCACCGCGGGGGAGTACACCCAGCTGACCGGCCGCGCCGGCCGCCGCGGAATCGACGTCGAGGGCCACGCCGTGGTCCTGTGGCAGCCCGGCACGGACCCCGCGTCCGTCGCCGGCCTTGCCTCGCGCCGCACGTACCCGCTCAACTCCAGCTTCCGGCCCACCTACAACATGTCCATCAACCTGCTCGCGCAGTTCGGCCGGCCCCGGGCCCGGGAGATCCTCGAATCCTCCTTCGCCCAGTTCCAGGCAGACCGTTCGGTCGTCGGGCTGGCGAAACAGGTGCGCAGCCGGGAGGAATCCCTCGCAGGCTTCAGCAAGGCAATGAGCTGCCACCTCGGCGACTTCACCGAATACTCCCGGATCCGGCGGGCCCTCTCCGACGCGGAGAAGAACGCCTCACAAACCAGCTCCCGGGCCAGGAAATCGGTGACCGAGGACTCACTGAGCCGGCTGCTCCCCGGTGACGTCGTGGACGTGCCCACCGGACGGGCGCCCGGCCTCGCCGTCGTCCTCAGCTCCGACCACAACTCCCGCGAACCGCGGCCCGCGGTGATGACCCTGGACAACCAGCTGCGCCGGATCGGCACGCAGGACGTGGAAGGACCGCTCGCCCCGATCACCAGGGTCCGGATCCCGAAATCCTTCAACGCCAAGGTGCCCAAGTCGCGGCGGGACCTGGCCTCCTCGGTCCGCAACGCCCTCCGGGAGAACCGGCCCCCGGCGCCGCCCAGCCGGAACGACGACTTTGGCCGCGCCGCCGCCCTGCCGGACCAGGAGAAGAAGATCGCGGATCTCCGCCGCGAACTCCGCGCCCACCCGTGCCACGGCTGCAGCGAACGCGAGGACCACGCCCGCTGGTCGGAGCGCTACTGGAAGCTCCGCCAGGAAACGGACGGCCTGGTGCGCCAGATCCAGGGCCGCACCAACACCATCGCCAAGACCTTCGACCGGGTGTGCGGCGTCCTGTCCAGCTACGGCTACCTGGAAACCTCCGACGCCGGCGTGCTCACCATCAGCCCCGACGGACAGCGGCTGCGCCGGATTTTCGGCGAAAAAGACCTGCTGATCTCCCAGGCGCTGCGGCTGGGCGCGTTCGGTGACCTTGACGCCGCCGAAGTCGCCGCCCTCGCCAGCGTCCTGGTCTACCAGGCCAAACGCGAGGACCGCGGGCTCCGGCCCAAAATGCCCAGTGTGTCACTGGAATCCGCCGTGGACATCGTGGTGCATGAATGGTCCGCCCTGGAGGACATCGAGGAAGCCAACAAACTCCCGCTGACCGGTGAACCCGAACTCGGGCTGGTCTGGCCAATATTCAAGTGGGCCAAGGGCCGGCACCTGCAGGACGTCCTGAGCGGCACCGACCTTGCCGCCGGCGACTTCGTGCGCTGGGTGAAGCAGGTCATTGACCTGCTCGACCAGCTCGCAAAAATCCCCTCCCTCGACCCTCGCGTGTCGCGGCTGTGCGGCGAAGCGATCAAACTTATCAAGCGCGGCGTCGTCGCGTATTCCTCCGTGGCCTGACCGCCGCGGCCGGCCGTCCCGCCGTACCCTGCCACCGTCGTCGAACATGCCCGGCCCGCGCCGGACACCAGCCCAAGGAGTCCCCGACCCATGACCGATTCACCCGTCAAGCCCGCGCCGAACAAGGTGACGCTGTACCGGAACGGTTCCGTCTACACCGCCGCCGATCCTTTCGCGACGGCGATGCTGGTCGACGGCGACACGGTCGCGTGGGTCGGCTCCGAGCAGGCTGCCACCTCGATAGCGGATTCCTCCATGGAGATCATCGATGTGCACGGCGCCCTGGTGGCCCCCGGCTTCGTCGACTCCCACGTCCATCTCACCGAAACCGGCATTGCCCTGGACTCCCTTCAGCTGGCCGGGGTGCGCTCCGCCCGGGAGCTGCTCGACGCCGTCGCAGGCTTCTGCGTCTCCTCTTCCAGCGCGGGCGACACCGTGCTGGGGCACGGCTGGGACGAGACGCAATGGCCGGACTCCGCCCTGCCGTCCCGGGAAGAACTGGAACGCGCCGCCGGCGGACGGAAGGTCTACCTCTCCCGCGTCGATGTGCATTCGGCCCTCGTGTCCTCCTCGCTGGCACTCTCCGCCGGCCTCGACGGGATCGACGGCTCCGGTGCCGGCGGCCAGGTCAAGGGTGCCGCGCACACGGCCGCCCGGCTCGCTACGCGCCGGCTGCCCGCCGCGGCAATCCGCGGCTACCAGCAGCAGGCCCTGGCCGAGGCGGCCGCCAACGGCTATGTGGCCCTGGCCGAGATGGCGGCGCCGCACATCGGCAGTGTCGGGGACCTGCAGCTGGCCGCGGGGTGGAACGCCGGACCGGACGCGGTGCCCGAGATCCTGCCCTACTGGGGCCAGCTGGCCCACTCGCCGGAGCATGCCCGGTCCATCCTTGACAGCCTCGGCGTGCCCGTCCTGGGCCTGGCAGGCGACCTGAACATCGACGGCTCGATCGGTTCGCGCACCGCTGCCCTGCGGGCGGACTACAGCGACGCCCCCGGGGAACGCGGCAGCCTGTACCTCTCGGTCGCGGACGCCGCGGCCCACCTGGCGGCGTGCTCACTGCTGGGCATCCAGGCGGGTTTCCACGTGATCGGCGACGCCGGCCTGGATGCCGCGCTGGATGCCCTGGACCTGGCGGCCGCAGAAGTCGGAGAGCAGAAGCTCCGCGCCGCCGGGCACCGCTTCGAACACGTGGAGCTCGCCGACGCCGATGCCATCAGCCGGCTGGCCAAGTACTCGATATCCGTCAGCGCGCAGCCCGGCTTCGACGCCGACTGGGGCGGGGAGGGCAACCTCTACCAGCAGCGGCTTGGCTCCCGGCGTGACGGCATGAACCCCTTCGCCGCCTTCTACGCCGCCGGCGTCCCGATCTGCTTTGGCAGTGACAGCCCGGTGACGCCGCTGCGTCCCTGGGCCAGCGTCCGAGCCTGCCTGCAGCACAACAACCCGGCCGAACAGATCTCCGCCCGCGCGGCGTTCCTCGGACACACACGGGCGGGCTGGCGTGCCGCCCGGTACCGGAACCCTATGGCGGGCCAGCTGGTACCCGGCGCGCCCGCCAGCTTCGCGGTGTGGGAGGTCGAGGAACTGATGGTCCAGGTGGCCGACGGCCGGGTCCAGTCCTGGAGCACCGACCCCCGCGCCCGGACTCCGCTGCTGCCGGCGCTGGACACCGGCTCCGAGCCCGGCTGCCTGCAGACCGTCCGGGACGGCCGGGAACTGTACTCCAGCGGCGCGCTCCGGGGCTGACTCTCGGCTCCCGTCCGGCATTCTTTCGGCTCTCGTCCGGCCCGGGCACCGTCGGCCCGGCGGCGAAACTTTTCCCGCCCGCAAGGAGGCTTTGACCTGCGACGACGAATGGAACGGCAGGTCACCGAGCGGTTGACAGATCATGGCCGGCCCGTAGCATTGAGGGGCAACGGAGGGTGGTGTAGACCGCAGCCTCCGGACGTCCCCCGGTCAGTTTCAGGTTGCCGCCAGCGCGGCAGCTTCTCTGGTCGTGGCCATGGGAACTCCCAGGGGGCGGGTCCACTTCGCAGCAGAAAACGGTTCCGGCGGCGCACTCCGCGGGCTGCCGAAACTGGCCCGAGGCGGGTGGACCTGCCCGGGGGAGCGGGGTTTGCCCCGGACCGCCCGGCGACTCCCTATAATGGAAAGTTGCGCCCGGTATCAGCTAACCGCAGACTGCCCGGCGCTTGACCTCCCCCTTCAAGGAAAGGCCCCGCTGTGCGTGTCCTCACGATCATCCCGACCTACAACGAGCTGGAATCGTTGCCCAAGACCCTCGGGCGCCTGCGCAAGGCCGTGCCGGGCACCGACGTCTTGGTTGTCGACGACAACAGCCCCGACGGCACCGGGCAGCTCGCGGACCGCTTCGCCGCGGAGGACAGCCAGGTCCACGTGATGCACCGGGCCGGCAAGGCCGGGCTCGGGGCAGCCTACATCGCCGGCTTCAAATGGGGTCTCGACGCCGGATACGACGTCCTCGTGGAGATGGACGCCGACGGCTCGCACCAGCCCGAGCAGCTGCCCCAGCTCCTCGAAGCGGTGGAACAGGGCGCCGACCTCGCCATGGGGTCCCGCTGGGTCCCCGGCGGCAGTGTCGTCAACTGGCCGCTCCACCGTCAGGCAATCTCCCGGATCGGCAGCACGTATGCGCGGATCATGCTCGGCGTGAAAATCAAGGATGTCACGGGCGGCTTCCGCGCGTTCCGCCGGAGCACCCTGGAGAAACTGAACCTGGACACGGTCGACTCCGTCGGCTACGGCTTCCAGGTGGACCTGGCCTGGCGCGTGGCCAAGCTCGGGCTGACGATCGTAGAACGCCCCATCACCTTTGTCGAGCGGGAACTCGGCGACTCGAAAATGAGCGGCAACATCGTGGTCGAAGCGATGATCAACGTCACCAGGTGGGGCCTGACCTCACGGTGGAACACGCTCACCGGAAAGCTCACCGGCAAGGCTGCGGGCAAGTAGTCCCGCTAACAAAGCAACGCGGGGTCACTTCCAGCCCATCCGATGCGTCGGGATGGGCCGGAAGTGACCCCGCGTTGTTTGAAACGGCGGGTGCTCGGACGGTCTAGGCTGAGCGCCGTTCGCCGCGGCGTTCGCGCAGGATCGTCAAGCGGTCTGCGAGGATCTGCTCGAGTTCGGGCAGTGAGCGACGTTCCAGGAGCATGTCCCAGTGCGTGCGGACTGCCTTTTCATTGAGGTTCACGGGGCGTTCGCCATTGACGAGCAAGGCTTCCTTGCCGGTCTTCGACACCCATACCGGGGGGATCTCCGCTTCGGAGGAGAAGGTCACGAATACCTGCTCGCCGTCCGCGCAACGGTACTCAACCCGCTGGCGCGGAGCCGGTTCGACGCCGGATTCGGTCTCCATGCTCTGTGCGCCGAGGCGCATACCCCGCAGGCTGCGATCGCTCATCTTTTCTCCCTCTATTCGGTTCGCAGGGTCATAACCTGCGTTAGCCGGGGGCCGCGAGGCCGCGCCGGACTGTTGTTTGCGTTGCGCTGTCTCACTGGACCTAAACCGGACAAATCGTCACTGGATTAAACGCTTCGCGAAGCTTAATTGTTCCGCCGGACTGAACCTGCCGGACAAATACTCAAGTATACGGGAGTCGGGCGCCCCGGTAAAGCCTGGGGTGTCCGGTCGCCCCGGAAGCCCGGTGCGGGAAGCGGGCTCCGCGATGAAACGGCGCCCGGTACCCGGGGGCAACTGAACGGGGAGGCACCCGCCGCGCGGCTGCCTCCCCGTTCAGGGGGCGATCAGGAGTCCGGCTGGCCCGGGAAGCCGGTCGCGCTGGCGCCGGCCGCAGGTTCTGTGGCGCTGGCGCCGGCCGCGGGTCCTGCCGGCGGCGCCGTGCCGGACGCAACGGGTGCGGTGTCAGCAGGCTTCACCGCGGAGTCGGTTCCGGGACCGAAGAGCCCGTCGTTGAACTGTCCGTCCTTGCTGCCGCCCAGTGCGTTGCCGATGCCCTTAAGGGCTTCGCCGACTTCACTCGGAATGATCCACAGCTTGTTCGCTGATCCTTCGGCGATCTTGGGGAGCGTCTGCAGGTACTGGTAGGCGAGGAGCTTCTGGTCCGGGTTGCCCTTGTGGATCGCGTCGAAGACCTTCTGGATGGCCTGTGCCTCGCCGTCGGCCCGGAGGATCGCCGCCTTCGCGTCACCTTCGGCTTTCAGGATCGAGGACTGCCGCTGGCCTTCGGCGGTGAGGATAGCGGACTGCTTGGTGCCTTCCGCGGTCAGGATCGCGGCACGGCGGTCACGCTCGGCGCGCATCTGCTTTTCCATCGAGTCCTGGATGGAGTGGGGCGGATCGATCGCCTTGAGCTCAACCCGGGAGACCCGGATGCCCCAGCGGCCGGTCGCTTCGTCCAGCACCCCGCGGAGCTGCCCGTTGATCTGGTCACGGGAGGTCAGTGCCTCCTCGAGGTTCAGGCCGCCGACGACATTCCGGAGTGTCGTCGTGGTGAGCTGTTCGACCGCCTGGATGTAGTTGGCGATCTCGTAGGTAGCCGCCCGCGCGTCGGTGACCTGGAAATAAACGACCGTGTCGATCGAGACCACGAGGTTGTCCTCGGTGATCACCGGCTGCGGCGGGAAGGAGACCACCTGTTCACGCAGGTCAAGCAGCGGCAGCAGCCGGTCCACGAACGGGATCAGGATCGTGAGGCCGGGGTTCAGCGTTCGCTGGTACTTGCCCAGCCGTTCGACGACGCCGGCACGGGCCTGCGGGACAATCCGCACCGACCGGACCAGCACGATTATTACGAACGCAACGAGAACCAGCAGCACGATTGCGACTGCGATATCCATACATCACCTATTCCCCAGATTGGTCTAGCTATGGTGTGCGGCGGTGTCCCGCCGCGTGCCCGGTGCCGGTGGCGGCCGCCGGAATTCTTGCGCGTGCTACTGGATGGCGGTCTCAGGCTGCGGGGCAACGACGGCGGTCGCGCCATCAATGGCGCTGACGATCGCGTGCTGTCCGGGTGCCAGGACTCCGGTCTCGGACCGGGCGCTCCAGACGTCGCCGCCGATTTTGACCAGGCCGCCGCTTTCGCTGACCGGCTCCATCACCAGCGCGGATTCGCCGATCAGCCGTTCGATGTTGCTCCTGCGGTCCGCCGGGCCTTTGTGGAGGTGCTTGAGCGCGACCGGCCGGACGAAGCCGATCATCAGGAGGGAAACCACGCAGAAAGCCACGACCTGCAGTCCGAGGTCCGCGCCGGCGAAGGCCGCCACCAGGCCTGCAAGGGCTCCGCCGCCGAGCATAATAAAGAACAGGTCGAGGGTGAGCATCTCCACGACGGCAAAAACGAGGAAGACCGTGAGCCACAGCGCCCACCAGTTTTCCGGCAGCCATTCGAACATCATTTTCCCCCTTCGCCCCGGGGGCTGCAGGCGCAGACCCTCAGTAACTGTGATTCCATCCTAAGCCGCAGGGCAAGGCCTGCCGAGGGCCGCGGAAGGACCCCGGCGAAAGTCGCCAAGTCGTTACCTTGAAGTAGGCTTCGGGGCCGCTACCGGGGCCCGAAAACGCTGATCCGGAACCGGGCAGACACGGACGTCCGCGGCGGAAGCGCGGCCGTGAGGGACGCCAGTGCCCCGCGGTCCAGATGGTGTCCGGCCGGGCCCATGAAGGCGAGCCGGGCGACGTCGTCCGGGGCCAGCAGCAGCGGCACGTCCAGGTTGTCCGCGGACAGCGCGGAAAAATGTCCCTCGAGCGAGGCTGCGAGCCGTTCGTCCTTCGCCGGGTCGATCCCGAGCATCCCGGCGCGCCCTGCGACCTCCTCGAGATGCCCTGGCCGGGGAGTCACCACGACGAGCCGGCCCCCGGGACGGAGCACCCGGGCAAACTCGGCCGCGTTGCGCGGCGCGAAGACCACGGTGACGACGTCGACCGCGTCGTCGGCGAGCGGCAGCGGCTGCCACACGTCGCAGACGAGGTTCACGGCCTCAGGGTTCAGCCTGGCGGCCCGGCGCAGCGCGAACTTCGAAATATCCAGGCCGACGGCGGCCGTGGGAGTCCGGCCGAGTGCCGCCCGGTCCAGCACGGCCCGCAGATAGTGGCCGGTCCCGGTTCCCGCGTCCAGCACCGTCCCCGGGCTGCCCGCGGAACCGCCGGAAAGCGCCGGGGCGGCCAGCTCCGCCACGGCGTCGGCGAGCGGACGGTAGTGGCCGGCGTAGAGGAAGTCGAAGCGTGCCGCGACCATCTCGGCGGTGTCCGCTTCAAACACGGTCCCTTTGCCGACCAAGAAGTTGAAATACCCCTGTTTCGCCGCGTCGAAGCTGTGGCCGGCCGGGCAGACCAGGGTGCGGCCGCTGCCGTCGCTGAATCCGAGCCGGTTCCGGCAGACCGGACACTGCACGGAGGCGGCGGAGACGGGGGGCATAGTGTCCATCCTAGGGGTGCCAAGCCCAGACCAGGAGTGCGCCGACGCCGCCGGCCCGGGTGTTCCGGGGTGAGCTATTTCACAGCCCGGGATTCTGGGGCTAGGCTCGCACAGGTGAAACCAGAACATCTGCCGCTGATCAATTCCGTTTCCGCTCCCGCCGTGCATCCGGACGGCACGCGTGCCGTGGTGTCGGTGCTGCGGCCCGACTTCGACGCCGATGCCTACGTCGGCCAGCTCTGGTCGGTGCCGCTGGACCCGGAACACCGCCCCCGCCGCCTGACCCGCGGTTTCCGCGACACGGCTCCGGGCTTCTCCCCGGACGGACAGGTGCTGGGGTTCCTGCGCGCCGCGGCCGGCGGCAAACCCCAGCTGCACATCGTGGAGGCCGGTGGCGGGGAGCCGCAGCCCGTCACCGACGCCCCGCTGGGCGTGTCGGCGTTCGCGTGGTCGCCCGACTCGCGGCGCATTGTCTACAGCGCACGCACTCCGGCGGACGGCCGCTACGGCAGCACCGAGGGAGTCACCGCCGGAACCGAGGACGCCCGGCTGATCACGGACTACCAGTACCGGATGAACGGCGTCGGTTATACCGCGGACAAGCCGGTCCAGCTGTTCCTCGTCGAGCTTCCCGAACTCGGGGCGGAACCCAGGGTGGCGCCGCAGGGCAGGGCGCTGCAGGCGCGCACCGCGGTTGACGCCGCGAGCGGCAGCTCCGGCGGCACATCCGGCAAACTGTTGCCGGCCGCGCGGCAGCTCACCACCGCTGCCACCGACCACGACGGCGCCGGTTTCAGCGCCGACGGAACCACCATCTACTTCACGGCCGCCCTGCACCCCGGCAGCGACGCCGATCTCGCCAGCGGCATCTACCGCCTTCCGGTCGGGGACGGCGCCGGGGGTAGGGAGCCGGAACCGGTGGCTCCCGGCGACACCGGCCGCCAGACCGTGCACGCCGTCCGCCAGTCAGGGGACGGACGGTGGCTGTTTTTCCTCGCCCAGGAGCTCGGCAGCTCGGGCCTGGACTTCGTGGCACGCAACACCGCGCTTTACGTGATGCCGGCGACCGGCGGCGACGCCACCTGCCTGAGCGACGCCGAGGCGATGGACCTCGGCTGCAACGGCCGGATTGAACTGGGCGGCCCCGACTCGGCGCTGCTGCTGAACAACACCCGGGGCACGGTCGAGCTGCTTGAGTTCCACGCGGCCGGGAACCACCAGCTGCTGCACGGCGGGAGTGTCGTCACCGGCGCCGCCGCCGGCGGGGAATCGCTGGTGGTCAGTTTCACCGACCCGGCGACTGAGGGGGATGTCGCGGTCCTCGCCGGTGGCCAGCTCCGCGTGCTGACTGATTTTTCGGCAGCGCTGCGGGCCGAGGCCTCGATCCTCGAACCCCTCGAGCTCACGGTCCCTTCCGCGGATGGTTACCCCGTCCACGGCTGGCTCGTGAAGCCGCCTGGCGAGGGGCCCCACCCGGTCCTGCTGAACATCCACGGCGGCCCGTTTGCCCAGTTCACCGGGGCCCTCTTCGACGAGGCCCAGGTCTACGCCGCAGCAGGCTACGCGGTCCTGCAGTGCAACCCCCGCGGTTCCGCCGGATACGGCCAGGCCCACGGACGGGCCATCAAGGAAAAGATGGGCAGCGTGGACATGCAGGACGTGCTGGCCTTCCTGGACGGCGCGCTCGGCAAGTTCGAGGAGCTCGACGGCGGGGCGCTCGGCATCATGGGCGGGTCCTACGGCGGCTACCTGGCCGCCTGGACCATCAGCCATGACCATCGTTTCAGGGCGGCCATCGTGGAACGCGGCTTCCTCGATCCCGTGAGCTTTACCGGTTCGTCGGACATTGGCTGGTTCTTTGGCGGGGAGTACACCGGCCGATCCGCGGAACAGATGGCGGCGCAGAGCCCGATGGCCCGGGTGGACCAGGTGCGCACCCCGGCGCTGGTCATCCACAGCGAGGAGGATCTCCGCTGCCCGGTGGAGCAGGGGCAGCGATATTTCACCGCGCTCAAACAGCTCGGTGTCGAGGCCGCGTTCCTGGTCTTCCCGGGGGAGAACCATGAACTGTCACGCTCCGGTACGCCGCACCACCGCAAGCAGCGCTTCGAGCAGATCCTGCAGTGGTGGGCCCGCTACCTTCCGACGGCGGCAAACCCGGCCGCCGCTCCCGCCGGCACCGGGCCGGCACGGTCCTGAGCATCCGCCGCCCGGTCCGCCGCAGCGGACCGGGCGCGTTCGGCTTGAGCGGCCTCAGGCGTCGGGCAGGAACCCGAGCTCCTTCCGGGCGAGGCTGATATCGGGCTGTGACCAGCGCGCGGCGTACTCGGCATTGCTGCTGAGGGAGCGGAGTTCGGCGCGGTCCAGGTAAAGGATGCCGTGCACGTGGTCGGTTTCGTGCTGGACGATCCGGGCCTGCCAGCCGCTGAACTCCCGCTGCTGCCGGGTCCCGTCCGGTGCCGTGAAATCCAGCCGGACCGCCTCGGGGCGGGAGACGGCGGCCTGGAGACCGTTCACGGAGAGGCATCCTTCGTAGAACGCCACGGTGGCACCGCTGGTCGGCTCGTAGGACGGGTTCAGCATGGCGAAGAACGGCAGCGGCTCCCGTCCGCGCACGGCGGCGACGGTGGGATCGACGTCGAACTGGTCCTCGAGCACGGCGAGCTGCAGCGGAATGCCGAGCTGGGGTGCCGCCAGACCCACACCGGGTGCTTTGTGCATCAGGCTGCGCATCAGGTCGACCAGCTGGCCGAGCTCGGCGTCGCTCAGCTGGCCCTCGAACGGCTCGGCGACCTGCCGTAGCACCGGGTGTCCCGCCTGGACAATGGCAGGCAGCACCCCGGCGGTCAGTATTTGTTGGACGGTCTCGTGGATGCGGGCGGTGCTGAAGTCAGTCGGCGTGGCGTCAGGGGACATGGCAACAGACTACTGGCGTCCGCACGCCGTCGAAACAAAGTCGTGAATGCGTCCTCGCAGCAGGTCACCGGCGTCGATCTTCAGGATGCCGTCGCGTCCGCCCGCTGACACCCAGAGCGGCATCAGGGTCCCCACTTTGTCCTCCGCGACAGCGTGCGGATCGCAGCGCGCGGGCCGGATCCCCAGCCGGAACTGCTGGCTGGCACCGCCGGCGTGGACCGAAACGGAGCGCGGCCACGGGGCGGACCGGTCCTCGTCGAGCAGCGGGGTCCGGTCGATCCAGTTGATGGTGAGGGTACCCGTTGAGCCGGGGTTCACAGCACCCGGCGTGCTCCGCGGTGTGATGATGAGCGCCATCACCGCACTCTGCCCGTCCGCGGAGACCTCAAGTTCCGGTGCCAGCCGGATTTCGGCGACCGCTGCGGCCGCCTGGGCGAGACACATTTCCGAGTTGTTCCTGCTGAGCACCCCGTAGGGGTCGGTGGCGGGCACCGTCATGGCCGGCCCCGGAGCTTCAGTAAGGCGAATTTGCACGACCGGTCCTTCGGTCAGCACTCCTCCGGACGGCGCTCCTCCGGACGGCGGTTCCTTGTGCACCGGTACGGTCGGGAGTCCGCATTCCGCGGCGGGCAGGTGTGCCGGCAGGATCTTAGTCTGGCCCGGCGGCAGTTCGATCCCGCCGGGCGCCGCCTGCCATTCGATGGCGCCGGTAAACAGCGCACTGGCCACGCCCGCCGCATAAACGGTTACCGGTGCCGAGGTGGTATTGGTCAACTGAATGGCAATGATTTGCCGGCCGTAGTTGTCGCGGAGCTGGTTGATCTCCGCGGTGACCGGGACAACGGTGACCGGGGCAGCCGCAGCGGCGGCGGTGGATGTGGCCGACGGATGGCCTGTACCCGATGGTACCGGGCTGCAGGAAGCCATCAGGGCGAGGGCAGCCATGGCGGCCGCAACTGCACACACGGATGCGTTCCCAGGTTCGCCGGCCGGGCGCCGGAGCAGCGGAGGGGAGCAGCCCATGGCGCCAGTGTATTCCCGGCGCCGGATCAGACGATATCGCGCCCTTCCTGGCCGAGGACTATATCTCGACCGAGGCGCCCCACCTGCTCGCCCCGGCCGCAACGCGGAACCGACAGGAGGCGCTGGCCGGCGTGGCAGCAGCCCACGACGTCGTCTCGGGGCAGCACTTCGAGGTGCGACGGACAACGTGTGAAGGCACCCGGGTGGTGGTGGCCGAGTGGACCGCCACCCTGCCGAAGGACCTGCCGTCCTGCCCGGCGAGCACCCCAGCGGCGTAGCATCCCGGGGCGCCCTTGCGACTCCCTGCACCTTGAAGTCCGGCCGCTCCCTGCGCGGCGAGGTCCGGCCGTTCACTGCATGGTGAACCGGCGGGCCACGAAATTGTTGACGGCGGGCACGGAGGCGGCCGCGGCTATCGCGCGGTTCCGCGTCGCCCATGGCACTGCCGGCAGGGGACGGCCCAGCGCCATGTTGATTTCGGACTGGCGGGCCGCCCGGGCGGCTGCCGCCCTGCGGCTGGCCTCGAAGGTGCGGAGCTCCACGCCCACGTCCGCCCCGCGCAGCGACGCGAGAATCACCGGAGCCAGTGTGACCGCGTCGAGCCAGCCCAGGTTCATGCCCTGGCCTCCGATCGGGCTGATCTCGTGGGCGGCGTCGCCGATTAGCACCGTCCTGCCGGCGACCATCCTGCGTGCCAGTCGGGAGCGTACGCCGAAGCTGCTCAGCATGCTGTTGCTATCGGGATCGACGTCAATCCCGGTACGTTCTCCGATCCGAGCGACCAGCCAGCGGGCGTCGCCGTCGCGCCCGGCGTCCGCGAGGCGCACGACCCAGCGGCGCAGCGTTCCGGGCAGCGGAAAGGACTCGACGATTCCTCCCGGCTCCAGGAACAGGGCCGCGTCCGGGCCTAATCCGGTGGTGTCGGTGAAGTCGCCCATCAGGTAGCTGTCCGGGTAATTCTTGGCCACCACCGCAGTGCCCAGCCGGGTGCGGACGGTGGAGCGGATGCCGTCGGCAGCAACCGCAAGGGCGGCCCGATACCGCACAGTGCTGCCGTTGACGACGGCCTCAGCGGTGACCTGGCCGCCGTCGTCGTGCAGCCCGGTAACCCGGACGCCGCGGTGCAGCGCGCCGGGGTCGAGTTGCCGGACGCGCTCCTCCAGCACCGCCTCCGTCCGGGTCTGCGGCAGGGCGAGGATGAACGGAAAAGTGTCCGAGACGCCGGCGAAGGGCATCTCGGCGAGCCGGGTCCCTCCGGCAAGGGCGAAGCCCCGGCGGATCGGGACCCCTTCGGCCACCAGACCCGGTGCCACGCCGATTCCCTGGAGCGCGTCCAGTGACGGGGGATGGATGCCGATGGCGCGGGAGTGCGGCTCGGCGCCGGTGCGCTGCTCCAGGATGCGGACGTTCACGCCGTGCTGGAGGAGCAGGGCGGCCATGAACAGTCCCACCGGGCCGCCGCCGATCACCAGGACGTCAATCACGGGGCCGGTCCTGGTCGAGGATCAGCAGGTTGCGGTAGGGCGCGTGGCGCAGGACCGTCCAGCCCGGGGGAGCGGCGGCCCGGAGTTCGGCCGCGGTGTAGCTTCGGCGGATCGAGGTGAGGCCGTCCTGCCGGATGTAGGAGCCGGTGAAAGGCCAGGAGGAGACGAAGAAGAGACCGTAGGCGACCGCGCTGCGCCGGAGGTCGTTGTGGATGACCCGGCCGTGGCAGAGCCGGGCGGATTCGGCCAGGAACGCCGGAAGCTGGTCCTCCGCCAGATGGTGCAGTACATGGTTGGAGACCACCAGGTCGAAGCTGAGGCCTTCGCCGGCCAGCTCGGCGGCCGTGGCCTGATGGAAGGTCACGCCGGCGGCCGGGTGCCGTTCTGCGGCGAAGCGGCTGGCGCGCGGATCCGGGTCGACGGCCGTGATCTTCAGGCGGAGACCGTCCCGGGCAGCCCAGCGGGACAGCAGGACCGGCACGTCGCCGCCCCCGCAGCCGATGTCCAGCAGGGAGACGGTGGTGTCACGGCTGAGTCGCGGCCTGAGCTGGGTCCGATAGATGCCCCGCCAGCCGGAGACCGCCCGGTTGACCAGGCCAAACTGGGCATAGGTTCGGTCCAGCCGGTCCGGATCGCAGCCGGGCCGGTCCATTTCCTCGACGGCGTGCGCCGCGCGTCCGCGCAGAAGATCCATCGTGTGGCGCTCAGGCAAGCGCCGCTTCCGGCTGCGCGGACGGGGCGGCGGCGTCTTCGGACAATGCTGCCTGCCCGCCGCTTCGTGGGCTGCCGATCCTGGTGAACAGCGCGGTTTCCACGGTCAGTCCGGGGCCGAAGGCCATCGAGCAGATCCGTTCCTCGCCGTCTCCGGCCCTGCCCGCCGGCGGCAGGTCCAGGATGTGGCGGAGCACGAACAGGACGGTGGCGCTGCTCATGTTCCCGTAGTTGCGCAGGGTCTCCCGGGCCGGAACCAGCTGCTCATCGCTGAGGTCCAGCCGGGACTGGACCTTGTCCAGGATGCTGCGTCCGCCCGGGTGGATGGCCCAGTGCCGGATCTCGCGGTAGGGGAGTCCGTACAGGGAACTATCCCGGGACAGGAGCGGCTCCAGGGCACCGATGATGTGGTCATCGATGATGTGCGGGACATAGTTTCCCAGGACCATCTCGAATCCCTCGTCGCCGATGTTCCACGCCATGGATTCCTCGCCGACCGGCGTCAGGACGGTTTCGAAGTGGTCCAGCTGCAGCAGGGCGGGTTGGTCCGGGTACTCGCGGGCGGTCACGATGGCCGCTGCCGCACCGTCGGCGAACAACGCCGAACCCATGATGGTGTCCGGATCGTTCGACGTTCGGACGTGCAGCGAGCAAAGCTCGGCGCAAACCACGAGGACGACGGCGTTCGGGTCCGCCTCGCAGAACGACTTGGCCGCACGCAATGCGGGGAACGCCGCGTAACAGCCCATGAATCCGAGATGGTAGCGCTGGACCGCGGGGTTCAGACCGAGGGCCCGGACGATCTTGTAGTCCGGGCCGGGGTTGAAGAATCCGGTGCAGGACACCGTCACAAGGTGAGTTATGTCAAGTAAAGTGATTTCGGGGCAGGCATCCAGGGCTTTTTGGGCGGCCTCGATGAAGAGCTTGGTGGCCTCGATGGCGAAGATGTCATTGCGCACCTTGGTGCTGGGGCTGAGCAGCAGGCCGGTTCCGGCGTCGAAAAACCGCGGGTTCTCCGCCCGGCTGTCCTTGGTCATTTCCGCAACAGCTGTGTAGCGGGTCTCAATGGCGGCGGAATCAAAGCAGGTAGCGACCAGCCGGGTTCCAAGCCTGGTGAGCCCTGGCTGGGCAGCAAAAACGTCCCGGGCCTCGGTCTGAATTAACACAGTCGGCGGGACAGCAGTTTCCAGGGACCTCAGGTAGACCGTCATGGTTCATTCTCAGTGAGTCCGGCGCAGAAGACAATGGAACGGACGCTGCAATGGATGCCGCACACGGAATGAGGGCCGCCAGGAAAACGTGGCCTGTAGCCCTCTCAGCCCGCTCGCATAAAACGCCGATAATCAACATTATGTAAAGTAGTGTTCCTGCGTGGCTCATCTGCTCGGATGTCCAACCACTGCAATTGCGGCAGAGACGACAACAAGCCCTTGGGGGTCTTTACGGCCCAGAGCGTTAGGCGCCGGACACCAGAGCCACTCGACGTCCGTGAGGTCGAGCAAAGCATGGTCGATCCACACGTCATGCTCCGAGCGGCACTTGGCAGCAGATTCAGCGGATCTCCGTTGGGCAACCATGACCCGAGCATGTCGCAAAGCCCCGCTGAACCACGACAGAGAGGCTCCCGGTGAGTCTCGTCAGCGGGGATTAGTACCAAAATGATTATGCATGGCTACCAGTAGCACTCTGCGTATCTCATCTGGTGAATCATGCATGCCCTCCCCCGCTGTCGTTCCGGGCGACGGATCTGCTCAGGCTCCGCGGCCTCGGCTCGGCGCACGAAACACTGCCCAGGACGACTACCTCTCCGCCACGCCGCGTTCACTGGTCGCTGACCCCCTCGGTTACAGCTGCCAGGTCGAGTTCCTCCACGCAGACGCCGCAGGAGAAGGGTGGTTCGCGCTGCATCGACGGGCACCCCGAAGGCTCCATGAACACGAGCGCCCGTCAGATGGCCTCAGCCGAACCCAAAACGGCCCGGTTACTTCCTCAGAGCAGGCGTGAGCGCCAGCGGTCAATTTCAGCTGTGAACTCGGACGATTGTCCCGATTCCGCCCACAGTTGAGCCAGTTCATTTCCCGCTGCGTCTTTCATCCGGTCCAGCACGGCCGCGGCTTTCGTCTGCAAATACTCAGGCAAGGGATCGGCGGTTCGTGGCCAAGGTTCCGGGGCATAGGCGGCATCGCTGCCAAGCAACTCCGGTTCATTCCAAGCGACAACAAGTGCAGCGGCTGCCATCCCTATCGACCCGTCTGGAGCCTCCACATCTGGGGCGGACTCAAGGACAGCGTCCAGTGCGTTCTCGATGATCGGCGAAACTGTTGCTACGGAGTTGGCGTTATCGAACTCGTACGAGAAGTCCGCTGCGTCGTCGTTGCCAAAAACCGATCCATCCCATGCGCCCATAAGCACTGCCCCCTGAGTCGACTGTTAGGCCGACGGTGCGCGGCTTAGCTGAGATTCTTGCACGCAAGCCAGCGAAGGCCAACCATGGCGCTTCGCCGAACACTTCTCCGTCACACCCCTGCTACTGGTCGCCGACGCACTCCGTCATGGCTGGTTCGCGACTACAGAGGATCAAGCGACACCGTTCGAGCAGGGGCTGCTGGTAGTCCACGACGTCCAACTCCGACGGCGCCACGCCCAATCTGAAGTACGTGCCCCCAGCTCCGTCCTCAAATAGGGGAACCCGGCGCGGTTTCCGGAGTGAGACCGGAACGGGGGCCTCAGTCCTTCGTGGCAGCCCGGGCAGCGGCCGCAGGCACCGGTTCGTGGCGGAGATAGCTCCGGGTGAACCGCCCGCTCCCCGCGGTCAGGGCACGCAGCTCGATCGCGTACCGCAGGAGCTCCTGGTCCGGCACTTCGGCAGTGATTTCGGTCCGGTCCCCGCCGGTCGACGTCGTGCCGGTCAGACGCGCCCGGCGTGACGAGAGGTCGCCCATCACCGCGCCCACGTGCTCGTCCGAGACGCTGATGGTCACTGCCGAGACGGGCTCCAGAAGCTGGATGCGCCCGGCTGCCGCGGCCTCCCGCAGGGCCAGCGCGCCGGCCGCCTGGAAGGCTGCGTCCGAGGAGTCCACGCTGTGCGCCTTGCCCCCGAGCAGGGTCACCCGGATATCCACCACCGGGAAGCCGGCGGAGACGCCCTTCTGCATCTGTGTCCGCACACCCTTCTCCACCGAGGTGATGAAGGGCCCCGGAATAACTCCGCCGACGGTTTTGTCGACAAACTCAAAGCCACTCCCCCGTTCCAGCGGCTCAACTTCGATGTCGCAGACGGCGTACTGGCCGTGGCCGCCCGATTGCTTGACGTGCCGGCCGTGGCCAACCGTCGGAGCAGCGAAGGTCTCCCGCAACGGTGTGACCACGTCGGCCGTCTGCAGCTTGACCCCCTGCTCGCGCAGACGTCCCAGGACGACGTCCGCGTGCGCCTCGCCCATGCACCAGAGGATCAGCTGATGAGTTTCAGCGTTCCGTTCCACCCGCAGCGCCGGGTCGCCGGCCGCGACCTTGGCCAGGCTCCGTGCCAGGACATCCTCATCGCCATGAGAGGCCGCCTCGACCGCAACGGGCAACAGCGGATCCGGCATCTCCCATGGCCGGATCAACAACGGCATTTCCCGGGCCGAAATCGTGTCACCGGTCTCCGCAGGCCCGAGTTTCGTGAGGGCGCAGATATCCCCGGCCACGCTGTACGGCACCGGCCGGAGGCTGGCCCCCAGCGGCGAATACAGGTGGGCGACGCGCTCATCACTGTCGTGGTCCGGATGGCCCCTGTCCGCCAGACCGCGGCCGGCCACATGCACGAACGAGTCCTCCCGCAAGGTGCCGGAAAAGAGTCGGACCAGACAAACCCGGCCCAGAAAAGCGTCGATCGTGGTGCGGATTACCTCGCCGACCAGTGGCCCGGCCGGGTCGCAGTCGGGAATAGCCGCAGGGGTTCCGTCGGCGTGGGAGACGGCCGGCGGCCGTCCCTCCGCGGGCGACGGGAAGGCCCGGGTCACCATTTCCAGCAGCTCCGCGAGCCCGACGCCGGTCTCGGCGGAGGTGGCGACCACCGGATGAAAGGATCCCCGGGACACCGCGGTCTCAAGGTCGCTGATGAGGATCCCGGCCGGGATCACCTCGCCTTCGAGGTAGCGCTCCATCAGGGTTTCGTCCTCGCTCTCCGCGATGATCCCTTCGATGAGCGCACCCCGTGCCGCTTCCGAGGAGGCGCGTTCGACGTCGTCGACGTTCCGGTAAGCGGGCACAGCGTCATCCGTAAGGTGTTCCGAGACGGTGCCCGAGAGCAGCCCCAGCAGTCCGGTGATCTCGCCCTTCGGGCGGACAGGGAGGTAGAGCGGCAGGACCGTGTCGCCGAAGGCCCGCTGGCACCGCGCGAGGGCCGCGTGGAAGTCCGCCCGGGGATGGTCCAGCCGGCTGAGCACCACGGCCCGGGGCACCCCGACGCGCTGGCATTCGGCCCAGAGGGCGGTGGTGGCAGCGTCAATGTCATCGATTGCCGAGACGACGAACAGGGCAGCGTCCGCCGCGCGCAGCCCGGCGCGCAGTTCGCCGATGAAGTCCGGGTAGCCTGGCGTGTCGAGCAGGTTCACTTTGATGCCGCCGGCCTGCACGGGCACGACGGACAGGGCGACGGAGCGTTGCTGGTGGATCGCGGCCGGCTCCGAGTCGCTGACCGTGGTGCCCTCGGTAATGGAGCCTTTCCGCGCAATCGCACCGGTTGCGGCCAACAGAGCCTCAGCCAGCATCGTCTTGCCGGATCCCGAATGGCCCACCAGTGCTACGTTCCGGATCTGCGCCGGCTGGTCGGGCGGCAGGGTCTCGGAGGCGTCGGCCCGCCGGAGTTCAGCCGCCCCCCGTGCTGCTGATCTGGCCGGAACCTTGGCATCTTTCGCTGGCATTTGGTCCTCCCGGTGTGCATCCCTTGGCCGGCCTGACCGCCCGGCTTCCGCGCGTCGTGCAGCTGTCTCCTTGGATTGGACACCCGCCAACGAACTGACGGCAAGATGCAAAAGTCACCTTCGCCGGCACGGCCCGGAACCCCGGGCCCGGTCCGCCCGCTCAGCGCCCTCCGTAGGCCGCCTCCAGCGCCGCGATGTCGAGCTTCTGCATTGACAGCATGGCCTGCATGGCGCGCTGCGAACCCGCGGGGTCCGGACCGCCGAGCAGCTGGCCCAGCACTGAGGGGACCACCTGCCAGGACACCCCGTAGCGGTCCTTGAGCCAGCCGCATTGGCTTTCGGAGCCACCCTCGCTGAGCGCGTCCCAGTACCGGTCGACTTCCTCCTGCGAGGAACAGTCAATAACAAAGGAGATCGATTCGTTAAACGTGAAGGCCGGTCCCCCGTTCAACGCAGTGAAGGTCCGGCCCTCAATTTCGAACCGCGCGGTGATCGCCTGGCCCGCAGGTGCGGGTCCGCCCTCCCCGTAGCGGGACACCTCCAGCAGCTTCCCGCCGTCGAACACGGAAACGTAGAATTCGGCGGCTTCTTCCGCTTGGGTGTCGAACCACAGGCAGGTGGTGATCTTCTCGGCCATTGCGCGTCCTCCGTTCGGCCCGTGCCGCGGCGGTGTCCGGCGGCAGTGCGGGGTTTCAGCCCGAGCCTAGTCCGGCCGTTTGGCGGGCACAACGGGTTACCGGGCAAGACCGGTGGCCCGACTAGGCTTGGTGCTATGTCCTCTTCAACGCCTCCGCTCCCCCGGCCCCCCGAGCATAAAGCGGCGCCGGCGGACTCCAAACGGACGACGGTCTGGGCCGCCTGCGCCGACGCCGCCCTGATTCTCATCTTCGCCGCCATCGGCCGGGACGCCCATCAACGCGGGGACATCATCTCCGGCGTCTTTGCCACCGCCTGGCCGTTCCTCGCCGGCGCCGCACTGTCCTGGCTCGCCCTGCGGCTGTGGCGCGCACCCCTGGCCCTGTGGCCGGCCGGCGTCGGCGTCTGGCTCGGAACAGTCACCGTGGGCATGCTCCTGCGTGCCGCCACCGGGCAGACGGTGGTCCTGCCGTTCGTGCTTGTGGCCCTGCTCAGTCTCGGGCTGTTCCTGCTCGGCTCCCGACTGCTGGCCGCTGTCGTCCGGCGGCGCAACACACGGCGCGCCCGGGCCTGATGGACTAGGCTGGCAGGGACATGGCCAGGGCCCCGGGAGTACCCTCCGGCAGGCCCAACTGGCCGGCAACGGCGCAACAGATCCGGAAAGGTTCACACGTGGTCACCGCTTTCGTCCTGATTAAGACAGACGCTTCCCGCATCCCGGAGACCGCGGAGGAGATCTCCGCCATCCAGGGCATCAGCGAGGTCTACTCCGTTACCGGCGAATGGGATCTTATTGCGGTCGCCCGCGTCCCCAAGCATGACGATCTCGCGGATGTCATCGCGGACCAGCTGTCCAAGGTACGCGGTGTTGTCCACACCATCACGCAGATTGCCTTCCGGGCCTACTCCCAGCATGACCTGGACGCGGCCTTCGCGCTGGGCTTCGAACAGTAGGGCTCAGACGCTTCAGCTGCGTGAGAGCGCGACCCAGCGGTCCAGTACCGCAGCGGCCGCACCCGACTCGATGGACTGTTCAGCGCGGCTGAAGGCGGCCGCCATCCGCTGGCTCAACGGACCAACAGCGTCCCTATCGAAGGCCACGAGTCCGGCGGCGGCGTTCAGCAGGGCGGCGTCCCGCGCGGAACCGCGTCCCCCCGCGAGTACGGAACGGACGACGGCGGCATTGGCGGCGGCGTCCCCGCCGCGCAGCTCCTCCAGGGTCGCCCGGCGGATGCCCAGGTCGCCCGGCTCGAATATCTCCTCACTCACCGCGCCGTCGCGGATTTCCCACACGCGGGACGGACCGGTTGTCGTCAGTTCATCGAGCCCGTCATTCCCGCGGAACACCAGCCCGCGGCTTCCGCGCTTGGCCAGCACCCCTGCCACCAGCGGGGCCATCCGCTCGTTGGCGACACCCACCGCCGAGGCCTGCACGTGGGCGGGGTTGATCATCGGCCCCAGGAAGTTGAAGGCTGTGGGTACGCCAAGTTCGCGGCGGGCGACGGCGGCATGCCGCATCGAGGGATGAAACACCTGGGCAAAGCAGAAGGTGATGCCTGCCTCTTCCGCGTTCAGGGCCACACGCGGAATCGGCAGGTCCAGCCGGACGCCCAGCGCCTCCAGGACATCCGCTGAACCGGAAGTGGAGGAAGCGGCACGGTTGCCGTGCTTAACGACCTTGGCGCCGGCACCGGCCGCGATCAGCGCGGCCATAGTGGAAATGTTGACCGTGTTCTGCTGGTCCCCGCCGGTTCCGACGATGTCCAGTTTCTGCCCTGCTATATCAATAGGGCTCGCATGCGCGATCATCGCATCGACCAGGCCGACGAGTTCGTCAACGGTCTCGCCTTTGGAACGCAGAGCGACCAGGAAGCCGGCCACCTGGGCGGGCGAGGCCTCGCCGGACATGATCGAGTTCATCGCCCATTCCGTGTTGCCGGTCGTCAGATCGGTACCGTTAATAAGGGCGTTGATGAGCCGCGGCCAGGTGTTGCCTGCCGCCTGTGCAGTTGCCTGAGAAGTCACGTTCCGATGCTATCGAGGTGCGCACTGCAATGACCAATGTGAACGGCGCCGGGAACTTTTCCGCGCGAATTCGCGTCTTTGTAGAAAAAGTCCCCCGAAAACGCCGTTTGCGTTGGGCAGGAGCGAGTTTTATAGACATAATGTCTATGTGACATCTGCGACCCAAGCCCCCAGTACCCCGGCGCACCCGACGCTGAATCGTCCGAACATGGTTTCTGTTGGAACCGTTGTCTGGCTTTCCAGTGAGTTGATGTTCTTCGCCGGTCTCTTCGCCATGTACTTCACACTCCGTTCGACTTCCGGACTGATGTGGGCCGAAGAGACAGCCAAGCTCAACTTTCCCTTTGCGCTCGTAAACACGATCGTCCTCGTGGCAAGTTCCTTTACTTGCCAGATGGGCGTCTTCGCCGCCGAGCGGCTTCAGCCGCGTCGAAGCGGCGGCCGCCTCAGCTTCACCCGCTGGGGTATGAACGAATGGTTCACCCTGACTTTCATCATGGGTTCCATCTTCGTGGCCGGCCAGGCGATGGAGTATGCCTTGCTCGTTTCCGAGCATGTCTCGCTCTCCTCCAACGCCTATGGTTCGGCGTTCTACATCACCACAGGCTTCCACGGCCTGCACGTTATAGGTGGCCTGGTTGCCTTCCTCCTGATCATGGGCCGCTCCTTCGCAGCGAAGAAGTTCGGCCACTTCGAGGCAACCTCAGCGATTGTCACCTCGTACTACTGGCACTTCGTCGACGTCGTCTGGATCGGCCTGTTCCTGGTGATCTACGTCCTCAAGTAGCCCAGACTGGACTCTTTCCATAAGAGGCAGAATTTCAAAAGACGGCTCCCGGAGCCGACGCAGGATCGAAAAAAGGAACCACCACGTGAAGGCACTCTCGCAGAAGCGACGTCACCCACTGGCAGCTATTGCGCTGCTGCTGATGGGCCTCCTGGTGACTGGTGGGCTGTACGCAGTCGCCAGCACCGTCAACCAGGCCAAGGCAACCACCAGCTTCAGCGCAAATGACGCAGAGGAAGGCGGCAAGCTCTTTGCCGCCAACTGCGCCACCTGCCACGGCATGGGCGCCAGCGGGTCCAATGCCGGACCCTCCCTGGTAGGCGTCGGCGCCGCCGCCGTCGACTTCCAGGTCGGGACCGGCCGTATGCCCATGCAGATGAACGGCCCGCAGGCTTACAAGAAGCCGGCACAGTTCAACGAAGAGCAGACGCACCAGCTGTCCGCGTATGTCGCTACGCTCGGGCCCGGCCCGTCCATCCCGGAGGCCGGTGTCCTCGATGAGAAGGGCAACGCAGCCGCCGGCGGCGAGCTGTTCCGCGTAAACTGCGCCATGTGCCACAACGCCGCCGCTGCCGGCGGCGCGCTGACCCGTGGCAAATTCGCTCCGGCCCTGGCTGATGTGTCCGGCAAGCACATCTACGAAGCGATGGTCACTGGCCCGCAGAACATGCCGGTCTTCAGCGACAGCAACGTTACCCCCGAAGGCAAGCGCGACATCATCACCTTCCTGAAGCAGATCGAGGCCAGCGGTTCACCCGGCGGCGCCGACCTGGGTTCCCTGGGTCCGGTGTCTGAAGGTCTGTTTGTCTGGATCGCCGGTCTGGGCGTCATTGTTGCCTTTACCATCTGGCTGACGTCCCGGACGTCCTAAGCCCCACCTGTTACACCTGTAAGAGTTTTCTGCTGACCCGTCAGCAGTTTGAATTGAAAGCTAACTCGGCACTCGCCGAGACGAGAGAGGGATGAGGCGAATTATGGGCAACCATAGTGACGGCAGTCCGAACCACTCGGGCACCGTAGCTACGGCTGGTCAGAATGAGGTGGAGAAGTTCCAGGATCCTGGACTTCCTCCGCATCGTTTGCGCCTGGCTGACACGGACCCGAAGGCCGCAAAGCGAGCAGAACGGCAGGTAGCCCTTCTATTCGGGACTTCGGTCGTTGGCACCCTGATCTTCCTGGTGGCGTACTTTGCCATCGATCTGGGGGATGACAGCACGATCGTGACCATCCGGCTGCAGAACATGCTGCTGGGCCTGGGCACCGCCTTTGCCATGCTTGGCATCGGCACCGGAATCGTGCACTGGGCCAAGGCCCTTATGCCGGACCATGAAGTCTCGGAAGAGCGTCATGCCATCCGCACCGAGGAAGACCGTCTTGCTGCGGTCCGGATCGTCGACGACATCGTTGAGGAAACCGGCATCAAGCGCCGCCCGCTGATCCGCAACACCCTTCTGGGCGCCGTGGCGCTGGCTCCCCTGCCGGCCCTCGCCGTCTTCGGTGACTTGGGTCCGCGTCCCGACAAGGCTCTGGCGCACACCATGTGGGCACCCCAGGAGGGCAAGCTCAAGCGGCTCACCCGCGATCCTGACGGCACCCCCATCAAGGCCTCCGATGTGACAATCGGTTCAGCTTTCCACGTTATTCCGGAGGGCCTGAACGAACTCCACGAAGGCAAGCTGAACGAAAAGGCCAAGGCCGTCGTGCTGCTCATGCGGCTGAACCCGGAGTCGCTCAACCCGTCAGCGGGCCGCGAGGACTGGGGCTACAACGGGATCGTTGCGTACTCCAAAATCTGCACCCACGTCGGTTGCCCTGTTGCCCTGTACGAGCAGCAGACCCACCACTTGCTGTGCCCGTGCCACCAGTCAACCTTCGACCTGACCCAGGAATGCAAGGTTATCTTTGGCCCGGCCAGCCGTCCGCTCCCGCAGCTGCCCATCGCGGTTGACTCCGAGGGCTACCTGGTCGCCACCAGCGACTTCAAAGAACCTGTTGGACCTAGCTATTGGGAGCGTGATGAGCATGAGCGCAACGTCAACGCCTAATGCCCCCGCCTTCGTCGCCAAGACCAAAGGCGGCCGTATTACCAACTTCGTTGACGAGCGCGTCGGCGGTTCCGGGATCCTCCGTGAATTCGGCCGCAAGGTCTTTCCGGACCACTGGTCGTTTATGTTCGGCGAAGTGGCGCTCTATTCCTTCGTCATCCTGCTGCTCTCCGGCACTTTCCTGACGTTCTTCTTCGATCCCTCGATGGCGGAAACGCACTACCAGGGCTCGTACACCCCGCTGAAGAACGTCGAAATGTCGGTGGCCTACAGCTCCTCGCTGGACATCTCCTTCGATGTCCGCGGCGGTCTGTTTATGCGCCAGGTCCACCACTGGTCCGCGCTGCTGTTCGTGGCCTCGGTGTCCGTGCACATGCTCCGCGTGTTCTTCACCGGTGCTTTCCGCAAGCCGCGCGAAATGAACTGGGTGGTGGGCGGCGTGCTGCTCATCCTCTCCATGGCTGCCGGCTTCACCGGTTACTCCCTCCCCGATGACCTGCTCTCCGGCAACGGCCTGCGCATCATCGACGGCGTGATCAAGTCCATCCCGGTGATCGGAACGTACATCTCGTTCTTCCTCTTCGGCGGCGAATTCCCGGGCACGGTCATTATCGGCCGCCTGTACATGCTGCACATCCTGCTGGTGCCCGCACTCATCCTCCTGATGATCGTGCTGCACCTCTTTATGGTGGTCGTGCACAAGCACACCCAGTACCCCGGCCCGGGACGGAACGACGGCAACGTCGTCGGTTACCCTCTCGGCCCGGTCTACGCGGCCAAGGCCGGCGGCTTCTTCTTCATCGTGTTCGGTGTTGTTGCCCTCATGGCGGGATTCTTCACCATCAACCCGATCTGGAACTACGGCCCCTACGACCCCTCCCCTGTTTCGGCGGGCACCCAGCCTGACTGGTACATCGGATTCGTTGACGGCGCGCTCCGCCTGATGCCGGGCATCATCGGTGACTGGCGGATCGAGCAGTTGTGGTTCGGGCATGTCTTCAGCTTCAACGTGCTGCTCCCGGCGCTGGTACCGGCCGGAATCATCTTCACCGCACTGTTCACCTACCCGTGGATTGAACGCTGGATCACCAAGGACGACCGCGAGCACCACGTCCTGGACCGCCCGCGGAACGCCCCGACCCGCACCGCGATCGGCATGGCCGGTTTCGTCTGGTACTGCGTTATGTGGGCCGCGGCCGGCTCGGACCTCATCGCCACGCACTTCCACGTGTCGCTGAACGATGTGACCTACTGGCTGCGTGCACTGTTCATCGTTGGCCCGTTCATCGCCTTCATCGTCACGAAGCGCATCGCCCTGGCCCTGCAGCGTAAGGACCGCGAGATTGCCCTCCACGGCCGCGAAACCGGCCGCATCGTGCGCCTGCCGCACGGCGAGTTCATCGAGGTCCACGCCCCGCTCGACGAGTACAAGCGCTACAAGCTCGTTGGTTTCGAGTCGCCGTCGCCGCTTCCGGCTGAGCCGAACGCCCATGGCGTCGTCGACAGCAAGGAAAAGCGCCGTGCGAAGCTTTCCCAGCTGTTCTTCGAGGACCGGGTGGCCCCGGCCACGCCCGCTGAGCTCGCGGCGGCCCATGGCCACCACGGCGCTCACGAGGCTATCGAATCTGGCGAGACCCAGAAGACGCTCAGCCACTAACCGGCTGCAGTGATCACCAGAAAGGCCCGGTCCATCAGGACCGGGCCTTTCTGCATCTGACCGGAAATCAGCCGCAACGCGGGGTCAGCTAGCGCCCATCCCGGGCCCCGGATGGGCCGTAGCTGACCCCGCGTTGCCGTTAAGGGCGGTAGCCGGAGGCGTAGTTGCGCATCGGGCGGACCCCGGGCCGCTGCAGGGGCACCCAGAGCTTGTAGCGGTCGGCCCGGTAGTAGGACACCGAATAGTCCACCATGGCCCGGGCCACAAAGGCGTGGCGCTGGATCTTCAACAGCGGCGACCCCACTTCAACATTGAGCAGACGGGCCGTCGACGGCGAGGCAGCCGTCGCCTCGATCATGTCCTCGCCCCACTCCATCACCAGTCCAAAACGTTCACTGAGCACGTTGTACAGCGACGTCGGCGGCTCGCCATCGAGCAGGCCGGGCACCCGGTGGGCGGGAATGAAGTTCTCGTCCACGCTCATGGGTTCGTTGTCCGCCAGCAGGAGGCGTCGGAACCGCACCAGGGGCGTTCCCTCCTCCAGCTGGAGCTCCCGCGCCAGAAAGGCGCTCGCACCGATCTGCTCGAAGCTGAGGACCTTGGCGGCCGGGACCATGCCGCGGCGCTGCATTTCCTCGCTGTAGGAGGTCAGCTTGACCTGCAGGTCCAGTTTGGGTTTGCGCACAAAGGTTCCCAGACCCACCACACGCTCGATGACCTCCTCGCCAACGAGCGCATCAATAGCCTGGCGCACTGTCATCCGGGCAAGTCCGAAGCGCTCCGCAAGGTCACGCTCCGACGGCAGCGCTGACCCCGGCGGGCAGGCCTTCACGATATGGGCCCTGAGGATTTCCCTCAGCTGGACGTAGATGGGCGTACCGTTGTTCCGGTCGATTTCGCCGGCCATGCCTGCCGCGTCAGAGGACGCCACAGCATGGCCTTACGCAATGAGTCATACCTCAAGGTTAAGCCACCCCGGCAACAGGTCTAGACCACTCGGTCGACTTGGTTCGCCCGGAAACGCGGCCACGGCTAGGCTTTAATCCGCCGGCATCCCGCCGGCAGCAGAAATCATGAGAGACAAGGATGTCCCGGTGCCAGTTCGGAACGCAGTCGTGCAGGCCGCCATTGGACTGCACGCACGCCCTGCGGCGCTCTTTGTCCGCGCTGTCCACGAAACCGGCCTGCCCGTCACCATCAGCAAGGACGGCCGGCAAGGTGTGGACGCCCGCTCACTGCTCGAGGTCATGACCGAGGACTTCCACTGCGGCTGCGCGGTGCAGCTGGCCGTGGCCCCCGACGCCGTTCCGGAGCGCTACAGCCCAGCCGACGTTGAGAAGGCGTTGGACGGCCTCCGCGCCCTGCTGGAGTCCGCCCGGTCCCGCTGAGCAACTGGACACCATCCGGGCCCGCCACGGCCCTCTGCTGCGGCTCCGGACGCCTCCCCGCCAGGGCTTTCTCCCGTGGCTTCCGTGGCTCCCCGCCAGGCCCTTCTCCGGCCGGCTCCGGTCCCCTCCGGGGAACCGTGCCCGCTGCTGGTGCTTCGGGGGGAGCCGCCGCGGCGGACAGTCCGCTCCCCCGGTCTGCGCCCAGGACACAACCAGAACCTGAAGCAACAACGACGGCGGGCCCCACCAAAAAGGTGGGGCCCGCCGTCGTTGTTGACTTAGTGTGTCCGTGCGGACATCAGTGCGCGTGGTCTCCGCGGCTGTATTCGTAGACCCAGCCGACCAAACCGACGAGTGCAAGACCGCCCGCAATGTAGACGATCCAGAACCCTACGGCCAGGCCGAGGAACCCTGCTGCGGAGGCCAGTCCGAGGATCAGCGGCCACCAGCTCCAGGGGCTGAAGTGGCCCTGTTCGCCCGCGCCCTCGTGGATCTCCGCATCGCTGCGGTCCTCGGGACGCTGCCCGACGCGCTTGCCGGTGAAGGCAAGGTAGGCGCCGACCATGCCGGAGAGCCCGCCGAGCAGCAGAACGCCCAGGATGCCGACCCACTCGGTCCAACCGGTCAGGAACCCGTAGATAACCGAAACCGGGACGAAGAAGAAAACTCCCAATCCAAAGATCCTTGATTCGATTTTCACTCGGCTTGATCCTTCTGGTCGGCGTTACCGAGCGCTGCTGCTGCCGGGGCAGGAGATTCGACGGTGTATGACTGGGACAGTTCGGGGTGGTGCAGGTCCAGGGCGGGACGCTCGGACCGGATCCGCGGCAACGAGGTGAAGTTGTGCCGCGGCGGCGGGCAGGAAGTTGCCCATTCGAGCGATGCTCCGAAGCCCCAGGGGTCGTCTACCGTAACGCGTTCGTTGCTGCGCCAGGTGATGTAGACGTTCCAGAAGAACGGGATCAGTGAGGCGCCCAGCAGGAACGAGGCGTAGGTGGAGAACTGGTTCATCCAGGTGAAGTTGTCCTGCGGCATGTAGTCCGCGTAGCGGCGGGGCATACCCTCAACACCCAGCCAGTGCTGGATGAGGAACGTGCCGTGGAAGCCGAGGAACAGCATCCAGAAGTGGATCTTGCCAAGGCGCTCGTTGAGCATCTTGCCGGTCCATTTCGGCCACCAGAAGTAGAAGCCGGCGAACATCGCGAACACCACGGTGCCGAACACCACGTAGTGGAAGTGCGCCACCACGAAGTAGGAGTCGGAGACGTGGAAGTCCAGCGGCGGGGAGGCCAGGATGATGCCGGTCAGCCCACCGAACAGGAAGGTCGCCAGGAAGCCGATGCTCCACAGCATGGGGGTTTCGAAGGTGAGCGAACCCCGCCACATGGTGCCGATCCAGTTGAAGAATTTCACGCCGGTTGGCACCGCGATGAGCATCGTCATGAAGGAGAAGAACGGCAGCAGGACCGAGCCGGTGACGTACATGTGGTGCGCCCACACGGTCACGGACAGCGCGGCGATGGAGATCGTCGCGTAGACAAGGCCCTTGTAGCCGAAGATCGGCTTCCGGCTGAAGACCGGGAAGATCTCCGAGACGATGCCGAAGAACGGCAGGGCGATGATGTAGACCTCCGGGTGACCGAAGAACCAGAACAGGTGCTGCCAGAGGACCGCGCCGCCGTTTTCCGGGTCGAAGATGTGGGCTCCGAAGCGCCGGTCCGCGCCGAGGGCGAACAGGGCAGCCGCGAGCGGCGGGAAGGCCATCAGGACCAGGATGGACGTGACGAGGATGTTCCAGGTGAAGATCGGCATCCGCCACATGGTCATGCCCGGCGCACGCATGCAGATGATCGTGGTGATGAAGTTGACCGCACCAAGGATGGTACCGAAACCGGTAAGCGCCAGGCCGAAGACCCAGAGGTCACCACCTACGCCGGGGCTGAACGTCGTGTTCGACAGCGGCGCATAAGCGAACCAGCCGAACGACGCTGCGCCCTGCGGGGTGATGAAGCCGGACACCGCAATCGTGGAGCCGAAGAGGAAGAACCAGAAGGCGAGGGCGTTCAGCCGTGGGAAGGCCACGTCCGGGGCGCCGATCTGCAGCGGCATCATGACGTTGGCGAAGCCGGCGAACAAAGGCGTCGCGAACATCAGCAGCATGACGGTGCCGTGCATGGTGAACAGCTGGTTGTACTGCTCTTTGGTCTGCAGGATCTGCATGCCGGGCTCGAACAGTTCGGCGCGGATCAGCAGCGCCATGACTCCGCCGAAGCAGAAGAACACGAAGGACGTGATCAGGTACATGTACCCGATGGTCTTGTGGTCGGTTGTGGTCATCCAGTTGACGACGATGCGTCCCTTGGATTTCGGTACTACGGGAGCCTCAAGGATCCCGGTGGGCTGTGAATAGGTAGTTGCCACGTCGCTCCCCTTACTTGGTTTCGGTCGGGGCCGGGTTGCGGTCGTACTCTTCGCCGAGGAGTCCCGTGTTGCCGTCCTGGCGCAGCTTCTCCAGGTGCGACTGGAACTCGGCCTCGGAGACGACCTTTACGCGGAACAGCATTTCGGAGTGGTACTCGCCACAAAGTTCGGCGCACTTGCCGTCGTAGGTTCCCTCCTTGGTGGGGGTGAACCGCATGTAGTTGGTCTTTCCGGGGATCATGTCGCGCTTCTGCAGGAAGGCGGGAACCCAGAAGGAGTGGATGACGTCGCGGGCGTTCAGCTCGACGTCAACCGATTTGTTGACCGGCAGGTACAGGGTGGGCAGCTTTTCCTTGTCCACTTCCTCGCCGGTGAGGTGCGCCTGGACGCCGGCTTCGTGGACATCCTCGCGGATCACGTCGCCCTTTTTGTAGTTGAAGTCCCACGCCCACTGCTTGCCGCGGACGTCAACGACGACGTCGGCCGGCTCGGCGCGGTTGTCGATCGCCTGCTGGTCACGTTCGGTGAAGTAGAAGAACACCAGGACCATAAACAGCGGGATCGTCAGGTAGAAGACCTCGAGCGGCAGGTTGAAGCTGTTCTGGCGGGGGAACCCAACGGTGCCTTTGCGGCGCCGGTAGGCAACGATGCACCAGATCATCAAGCCCCAGGTAATGACACCCACGGCCAGAGCGGCAATCCATGAGTTGACCCAGAGGTCCATGATGCGGTCAGTGTGGTTGGTGGTGCCACGCTCAGTGGGCAACCACCCTTTCTGTACCTCTGGTGAACATCCAGTCAAAGCCAACGCGCCGGCGAGTGCCAAGCCAGTGATCGTAGTGATCTGTTTGCGTCGGCTGCCGGTTCGGTTCTGCGAACTCACAGACGGCCCTTCCTACTTGTTGCTGTCGCCCCGGGCCGGAAAATGGCGTTCAGGGCAAACTAATAGTTTTACTACTCGGTGTAGAGCTTACCGCTCCCCGCGAGTTTTCGCCCACATGTCCGCGCCGTGCGTCGGGACCTTTTTGCCGGGCCCGATCGTTGGGCATCCTGCGGCACTAAGGCCGGGCAGATGGCCCGGCCTTAGTGGAAGGAATCACCGCAGGCGCAGGAGCCGCCGGCGTTGGGGTTGTCGATGGTGAAGCCTTGCTTGGAGATGGTGTCTTCGAAGTCGATGCTGGCACCGCTGAGGTACGGAACGCTCATCTTGTCGACGACAACTTCAACGCCGTCGTAGTCGCGGACAGCGTCTCCGTCGAGGATTCTCTCGTCGAAGTAGAGCTGGTAGATGAGGCCGGAGCAACCGCCGGGCTGCACGGCCACCCGGAGGCGCAGATCGGTGCGGCCTTCCTGCTCGAGCAGGCTGCGGACTTTGCCGGCCGCGACGTCGGTCAGTTTGACCTCGTGCGTGGCTAGTTCCTCGCCCGCCGTGGCGGTGGTTTCGGCGCTGTTTTCGTTGGTTGTAGTGCTCATGGCCTACCTTCTGACGACGGTGGTGGCGGCGCCGCTTCCGCGGCACCCGCCCCTACTTGAACGGTACGGGCTATAGCTACATGCTACGTCGATCAGCCCTGTAGCTCTAACTCCTGACGTAACCGTCCCAGCCCGCTGGATGTTCCCCGGGAACCGGACCCGGCCGGCCGTTTGGGCCAGTGCTGCAGGAGTCCAATCCGTTAGGACAGTCCTTCGTCGTTGAGACGGGCGAGCATCAGCGCCTCGGCCACGATCGCGTTTCGGAAGTCTTCAAGGTGGAGGGATTCGTTGGCGCTGTGCGCCCGCGAATCGGGATCCTCGACTCCTGTGACCAGGATTTGCACGTCCGGGTACAGCTCGGTCAGGTCGGAGATGAAGGGAATCGAGCCGCCGATGCCGGTTTCCACTGCGGGGACGCCCCACGCTTCACCGAGCGCCCACATCGCGATGCTGGCCGCCCGGGAGGAGGTGTCGGTGCTGAAGGCGTTGCCGCTCTCCCCCGGGGTGAAGACGACGTGGGCGCCGAACGGTGCGTTGGCTTCGAGATGCCTGCGGACCGCGTCCATGGCCTCAGCCGGGGCCTGGCCGGGGGCGAGCCGCAGGCTGAACTTGGCCCGCGCCCGGGGCAGCAGGGTATTGGAGGCGACGTCGACGGCGGGGGCATCGAGGCCGATGATGGACAGTGCCGGTTTGGTCCACAGCCGCGAGGCGATCGTGCCGGTGCCGGCAAGCCTGACGCCGTCGAGCACCGAGGCATCCGCGCGGTATTCCTCTTCCGAGAGGTCCACGGTGGCGTCGTCCCGGCTGACCAGGCCGTCGATCGCGACGTTGCCCTGCTCGTCGTGCAGGGTGGCAATAAGCCGGGACAGGAGGGTTGGCGCGTCCAGCACAGGGCCGCCAAACATGCCGGAGTGGACAGCGTGGTCGAGGACCTTGACCTCGATGGTGCCGTCGACCAGGCCGCGGAGGCTGGTGGTGAGCGCTGGGATGCCGACCTTCCAGTTGCTGGAGTCGGCGACGACGATCACATCGGCGCGCAGCAGCTCCCGGTGGGCTTCCAGGAAGGTCCGGAACGTCGGGGAGCCCGCTTCCTCCTCGCCTTCGAAGAAGAAGGTCACGCCGAGCCCAAGCTGGTCCCCCAGCACACGGGATGCGGCAGAGTAGGCAGCGATGTGGGCAAGGATTCCGGCCTTGTCGTCGGCCGCACCGCGTCCGTAGAGACGCCCGCCGCGTTCGACGGCGGTGAACGGCTCCGTCTCCCACAGCTCCGGGTCGCCGGTGGGCTGCACATCGTGGTGCGCGTAGAGCAGGATGGTCGGTTTGCCCGCGGCGGCCGGTCGGCGCGCGACGACAGCGGGGCCGCCGGGGGTGCCGTCGTTCTTATAGCAGCGCAGGATCCGGACGTCGTCGAATCCGTTCGCCCGCACCAGTTGCGCGACGGCCTCGGCGCTGGCGTTCAGCGGGGCGGGGTCGAAACTGGGCCAGGCGATGCCCGGGATGGCGACAAGCTCTTTCAGCTGGGCGATCGTGGTGTCGAACGATTCGGCCACAGCCTGGCGGAGGGCCTCGGTGTCGACGTTTCCGACCGGGCCTGATGCGGTTTGCGGGTTCCCCGCGGGTAATGAGGTCATGGCCAGAACACTACCCGTGTCACGGATCACCTCAAACAGTGCGGCGGCGGCTTGGGCCCCGTGTGGTCCGGGTCTCGCGGACCCCGTCCCGGGGTATTCTGTAGGGGTGTTTGGACGTAAAAAGGAAGCGCCTACGGCGCAGGACAGAGTTGACCAGCAGGCGGCCGGGGCGATAGCCCGGGACTCCGCCACCGGCAAGGGCGCGCCCACGCCCAAGCGCAGCGCCCAGGTGGCCGCCCGCAAGCGGCCGCTGGTGCCGGAGGACCGCAAGGCCTCCAAGGCCGCAGAGCGCGTGGCGGTCCAGGACCAGCGGCTCAAGATGCGGCGGGCCATGGAAACCGGCGATGAGAAGTTCCTGCCGCTGCGTGACAAGGGTCCGCAAAAGCGCTTTGCCCGTGACTATGTGGACGCCCGCTTCAGCCTCGGCGAGTACCTCATGTTCGGCGCCCTGATCTTCGTGGTCGTCTCGCTCCTCGTCCCGGCCTCGAGCGATCAGATGATTTATGTTCTGGGCGGGTTCTGGGTCATGTTCCTGGCCGTTTTCGTCGACGTCTTCATCCTTTCCCGGAAGCTGAAGAAGCGCCTCACCGAGAAGTTCGGCGACGTGGAGCGCGGGACCGTCTGGTACGGGTCCATGCGCTCGCTGCAGTTCCGCCGCCTCCGCCTGCCCAAGCCCCTCGTCAAGCGCGGCGAATACCCCGCCTGATCCACTTACCCAAGGAGCCCCCGGCAGACTGGCTGCCGGGGGCTTTGTCGTCTGGATGAGCTGCCGGGTCCGCTGGCTTCCGCAGCGGGCCGCGGGGGCCGCGTTCAGCGCCGGGACGGGTGCTTCGCGAGCAGACGGTTGATGCGGGCAGCCCAGAACGGACCTTCGTAGAGGAACGCCGTGTACCCCTGCACCAGGGTGGCACCGGCGTCGAGCCGCTGCTGGACGTCCTGGGCGGTTTCAACGCCGCCCACCGAAACCAGGGTCAGCCGTCCGCCGGTTGCCGCCTTGAGCCGGGCCAGCACCTCGAGGGACCGCTGCCTCAGGGGTGCACCCGACAGCCCGCCGGCGCCGCAGGCCGCGACCGCCTCCGCGCTGGCGACGAGTCCGGTGCGGGCGATGGTGGTGTTGGTGGCGATGATGCCGTCGAGTTTCAGGTCCAGGGCCAGGCGCGCGACGTCGTCGATGTCATCGTCGCTGAGGTCCGGGGCGATTTTGACCAGCAGCGGAACGTGGCGTCCGGACGCTTTGTCCGCTTCCTCCCCCACAGCCGTCAGGAGCGGGCGCAGGGTTTCCACATCCTGCAGCAGCCGAAGCCCCGGGGTGTTCGGGGAACTGACGTTGACCACGAGGTAGTCGGCGGCGGGGGCAAGGCTGCGGGCGCTGATCAGGTAGTCGGCTACGGCGTCCTCGAGCTCCACGGCCTTGCTCTTGCCGATGTTGACCCCGATTACCGGGCGGACACCCGGGTGCCGGCGCTGCAGCGCCGCCCGGGCGGACTTCAGCCGGGGTGCGACGGCGGCTGCCCCGTCGTTGTTGAAACCCATCCGGTTGATCACGGCCCGGTCCTCAACCAGGCGGAAGAGCCGCGGGGCGGGGTTGCCGGGCTGGGCCTGGCCCGTAATGGTGCCGACCTCCACGTGGCCGAAGCCAAGCTCGGTGAGGGCCTCGATGCCGTGGCCCTCCTTGTCGAACCCGGCCGCGAGGCCGAAGGGCGAGGGGAACGTCAGGCCGAACGCCTGGGTCTGCAGTGACGCCGCCGGTGCCGTGAACTTCTGCAACAGCCGTCCTGCGCCGCAGGAGTGGACGAGCCGGATGGCCTTGAAGCCGATTTTGTGGGCGCGTTCGGCGTCCATCGATGAGAAAGCCAGCCGGAAGAAAGTCGGATATACGCGCATGGCTCTAGTTTTCCTGCTCCGGCGGTCCAGACCAAACCCACCCGCTGCCGGGCGCTAGCATGAAGCCATGACCAGCGACGATGAAGCGGGATGGGCACCCGACATCCTCGGTGACGAATTTGAGGCCCGCACCTTCCCTGCCGCCGGCCCCGACGGCGTCGAGCGCACCGCCACGCTGATCCGGCACCTTGGCCCCACGGGCGGGAGAGCCGCCACCGGGGGCACAGCTCCCGCGCCGGCCTCCGCGGGGGACGCTGCCGGCCGCCGGACCCGGGCCGTCCTGTTCCTGCATGGCTGGAGTGACTACTTCTTCAACGAGGAGCTCGCCGAATTCTGGACCGGCCAGGGCTTCGCGTTCTATGCCCTTGACATGCACAACCACGGCCGAAGCCTCCACGCCGGCACGCACGGCGGCTACGTGGCGGACTTGGACGACTACGACGCCGAGATCACCGCCGCGATCGGCATCATCACCTCCCTGCAGGCCGAGCCGGACCGAAAGCCATCCGTGGCGCTGATGGGGCATTCCACCGGCGGGCTGATTGCCGCGCTGTGGGCGAACCGGCACCCGGGCGTGGTCTCGCAGCTGATCCTGGACAGCCCCTGGCTGGAAATGCACGGCAGCCCGGCCGTGCGCCGCGCGGCCCGGACCATGGTGGAACCGCTCGCACGGTTCCGGCCCGAGGCCATCATCCGTCTCCCCGAACGTTCCTTCTACTGGCGGAGCATCAGCAGCGCCGCGGACGGCGAATGGACGCTCGATGACAACTACCGCCCGCCCCGGGCATTTCCCGTCCGGGCCGGCTGGCTCAGCGCAGTCCTCTCGGGCCAGGCGCGGGTGGCCCGGGGGCTGAACATCGACGTCCCCATCCTGGTGCTGATCTCCGGGGCCAGCGCCAACGGGATGTTCTGGAAGGAATCCATGCGGCGGACCGACGCGGTGCTGGACGTGAACACCATCGCCCTCCGCGCCCTCAGCCTGGGCCGCACCGTCACGCTGGAACGGATCGATGGAGCCCTGCATGATGTGTTCCTGTCCGCCCCGCGCGTCCGGGCCGACGCCTACGCCCGGCTGGCCCGCTGGCTCCGCGCCTACGTACTCGACGACGGCGGCACCCTGTGACCCTGCCCGCCGCGCCGCCACTGTGGCGGCAGGATGTACTGGGCGGCCGTTTCGAGCGGCTGGAACTGCCGCTCAAATCCGACGACGAAGGACCCGTCGTCGCCACCCTGGTCCGGCATGCAGGCTCGGGCGGAGCTGCGGCCGGGATGAACGCAGGGGCTGCTCCGGCACCGCAGGCGAGCCCCGGTCAGCGGATCCGGTCCGCGCTGCACCGGTTCTTTTCGCCCGGCAGCAGCCGTGCACCGGCGACAGGCGGCGCCACGACCGGCCGCGCCGCCACAGGCAACCGGGACATTCCGGGCGGACGGGCACCGGCCAAGGTGGTCCTGTACCTGCACGGCTGGGCTGACTATTTCCTGCAGGCCGAACTCGCCGATCACCTCGTGGCCAGCGGATTCCACTTCTACGCGCTCGACCTGCGGAAGTTCGGGCGCAGCCTCCGGCACTGGCAAACCCCCGGCTATACGACCGACCTGGCCGTCTACGACGAGGACATCGCGGCGGCGCTGACGGCGATCGGCTCCGACATCGCCGGGCGCACCGGCAGCCCGTTGGCGCCAACGGTGCACCTGCTCGCGCATTCCTTCGGGGGCCTGGTGGCGGCGCTGTGGGCGGACCGGAATCCGGGGCAACTGGGGACCCTGATCCTCAACGCGCCCTGGCTGGAACTGCAGGGCAGCAGCCTGATCCGCAACATCGCGATGCATCTGGTGGAACCGCTGGCGCGCACCGACCCGCGCCGGGCGCTGCTGCTGCCCAGTATGCCGGGCTATTGGGACAGCGTGAGCGGCACAGCACACGGCGAATGGGTGCTGGATCCCGAGTGGCGCCCGAAGGAGTCGTTCCCCATCCGGCCGGGCTGGACGAAAGCAGTTCTGGCCGGCCACGCCGCCGTGGCCCGGCGGCTGGACATCACGTCCCCGGTCCTGGTGATGCTGTCCGGACGCACCCGGATCCAGGCCGACTGGTCAGAAGAACTGATGGAACTTGACGCCGTGATCGATGTCGAGGAAACGGCGCGCAGTGCGCTCGGCCTGGGCCGCCGGACGGCAGTCTTCCGGTACCCGGGGGCGCTCCACGACATTTTCCTGTCCCGCCGCGCGCTGCGCGAGGAAGCCTACAAGGACCTCGTCCTCTGGCTGCGCCTGTACCCGGGCTGACCTGACCCTGACCCGACCCACCCCACCCCTGCCCTGGCCTTTTCCTCAGGCGGGGGCGGCGTCGACCGCGCCGCCGTAGCGGCGGTCCCGCTGGGCATAGATTTCCACGGCATCCCACAGCGTGCGCCGGTCCACATCGGGCCAGAGCGTGTCCATGAAGACGAATTCGGCGTAGGCGGACTGCCAGAGCATGAAGTTGGAGAGCCGCTGCTCGCCGGAACTGCGCAGGAACAGGTCGACGTCGGGCAGGTCCGGTTCGTCCAGGTATTTCTGGATGGTCTTCTCGGTGATGGCGCCCGGCTTGAGCCGCCCGGCCGCCACCTCTTCCGCGATCGCGGACACCGCGTCGGCGATTTCCGCGCGTCCACCGTAGTTAACACACATGTTCAACGTGCACGTGCTGTTGCCCCGGGTGAAGTCCTCGGCCTCCTCCAGCTCACGGATCACCGATCCCCACAGCCGCGGCCGCCGGCCGGACCAGCGGATCCGGACGCCCCACTCATCCAGCTGGTTGCGCTGCCGACGTAGCACGTCCTTGTTAAATCCCATCAGGAAGCGGACCTCCTCGGGCGAGCGCCGCCAGTTCTCCGTGGAAAAGGCATAGACACTGAGATGCTCGATGCCGAGCTCGATCGCCCCGGCCACCACGTCCAGCAGGGCGGGCTCCCCCGCCTTATGGCCTTCGATCCGCGGCAGGCCGCGCTGGTTGGCCCAGCGCCCGTTGCCGTCCATTACGATGGCAACGTGCCGCGGGATGAACTCCGCCGGGATCGCCGGCGGGACCGCTCCGGAGGGGTGCGGGTACGGACTCGCCACGGGGGTGCTCCGTTGCCGGACCGGATTTTTCTTTTTACCCAACGCCACAGCTACGTTCGCTCCACATGTTTGAGGGATTTAAGGACACGCTCCAGATGCCACTGCAGGTAGCTGGCGACCAGGCTGGCGGCCTCGCGCCGGTGTTGCGGCACGGACGCGTCCGCCGTCGTCCAGTCCCCGGTCAGCAGGGCGCCGAGCAGCAGAACGGTTTCCGCGGCGGGGGCGGGCGACCCGGGCGGCCGGCAGTCGGCGCAGACCATTCCGCCGAGAGGTGCCGAAAACGCAGTGTGCGGCCCGCGGGCGCCGCAGCGGGCGCAGCCGGTAAAGCTCGGGGCCCAGCCGCCGGTGGCGAGGGCGCGCAGCAGGTAGGAATCGAGAATGAGTTCCGGGGTGTGGTCGCCGCGGCTCAGTGAGGCCAGTGCGCCGACGAGGAGATTGTATTGCGCGGTTCCCGCCTCACCGTCGACGTCGGTGAGCTTCTCCGCCGTCTCGGTCATGGCCGCAGCCACGGTGTAGCGGCCGTAGTCCGCGGCGATGTTGCCGCCGTAGGCTCCCTTGGCGACGGCCTGTGTGACGATGTCCAGGCTGCGGCCGGAAATCAGCTGGAGGTCCGCGACCATAAACGGTTCGAGCCGGGCGCCGAAGCGGCTGCTCGTGCGCCGGACGCCCTTGGCCACCGCACGGACCTGGCCGTGGTGTTTGGTCAGGATGGTGATGATGCGGTCCGCTTCGCCCAGCTTGTGGGTGCGCAGCACGACGCCGTCGTCACGGTAGGCGCGGGAGGCAAAAGAAGAGGGGTGGGCCACGGTTAATCTTCGCACTGTCTGGGTAGGAAACTTTGCCATTCGGGAATACAGCGCTGCGCCGCCGGATCCTCCGGCGGCGCAGCGACTGGCAGCTCAGGCGCGGGCGTCCCGGATGGCCCGGTTCACTGCCGAGATGACGGCCTTGAGCGATGACGTGCTGGTGTTCGCGTCGATCCCGACGCCCCACAGCACACGTTCCCCCACAGCGCATTCGACGTAGGCAGCGGCGAGGGCGCTGCCGCCCTCGGAGAGGGCATGCTCGCTGTAGTCCAGGACGCGGACGTCGACGCCGTCTTCGCGCAGGATGCTCAGCAGCGCGGCGATCGGGCCGTTGCCGGTGCCGGTGCGGTGGACCACCGTGCCGTCAACTTTGAGCGCTGCGTGCAGCGTCATGGAGCCGTCCTCGTCGGTTTCGGTGCTGAACGAACCGAGGGCGTAGCGTCCCCACTGCGCGTCAGCCGTGCCGGAGGGCAGGTATTCATCCTGGAAGGCCTGCCAGAGCTGGGCGCCGCTGACTTCGCCGCCCAGGGTGTCGGTATGCTTCTGGATCACGCCGGAGAACTCGATCTGGGCGCGCCGGGGCAGGTCCAGGTTGTGCTCGTTCTTCAGCAGGTAGGCGACGCCGCCCTTGCCTGACTGGGAGTTGACCCGGATCACGGCCTCGTAGCTGCGGCCGAGGTCCTTCGGGTCGACTGGCAGGTACGGGACCTGCCAGGGGTAGTCTGCGACGTCCTTGCCAGCGGCGGCGGCGTCCTTCTCGAGGGCTTCCAGGCCCTTCTTGATGGCGTCCTGGTGTGAGCCGGAGAACGCGGTGAAAACGAGGTCCCCGCCGTAGGGTGCGCGCTCGGCGACGGGCAGCTGGTTGCAGTACTCCACGGTGCGGCGGACCTCATCGATGTCGGAGAAATCGATCATCGGGTCGACGCCCTGGACGAACATGTTCAGGCCCAGCGTCACCAGGTCAACGTTGCCGGTCCGCTCGCCGTTGCCGAACAGGCAGCCTTCAATCCGGTCCGCGCCGGCCAGGTATCCCAGCTCCGCGGCCGCGACGCCGGTACCCCGGTCGTTGTGCGGGTGCAGGGACAAGATGATGCCCTCCCGCGGGTGCAGGTTGCGGCTCATCCACTCGATGGAGTCGGCATACACGTTGGGGGTGGCCATTTCCACCGTGGCCGGCAGGTTGATGATGACCTGGCTGTCCGCGGAGGCCTCGAACACGTCGGCGATGGCGTTGCAGACCCGGACGGCGTACTCCAGCTCGGTCCCGGTGAAGGATTCCGGCGAGTACTCGTAGGTGATGTGGGTGTCCTGGAGGGTCTCTTCGTACTTCTTGCACAGCCGCGCACCCTGCAGGGCGATGTCCAGGATGCCGTCTTCGTCCTGGTTGAAGACAACCCTGCGCTGCAGGACCGACGTCGAGTTGTACAGGTGCACGATGGCCTGCCTGGCGCCGACGAGGGACTCGTAGGTCCGCTCGATCAGGTGCTCGCGCGCCTGGGTCAGGACCTGGATGGTGACGTCGTCCGGGATGTGGTTGCCCTCGATCAGCTGCCGGACGAAGTCGAAGTCCGTCTGCGAGGCGGAGGGGAAGCCGACTTCGATTTCCTTGTAGCCCATCCGGACCAGCAGCTGGAACATTTTCAGCTTGCGGGCCGGGCTCATCGGGTCGATCAGGGCCTGGTTGCCGTCGCGCAGGTCCACGGCGCACCAGCGCGGTGCCTTGGTGATGACCTTGTCCGGCCAGGTGCGGTCCGGCAGTTCAACCGTGATCAGGTCCTGGAACGGGACATAGCGGTGGACGGGCATTCCTGAGGTTTTTTGTGCGTTTCGCATTACAATCGGGGCCTTTTCTGTGGTTCCTGGTGAAAGGGGGGCCGGGCAACACAAACTCCGCAGCGAGGATGGGCCTTGCGCTAGATCGCGTCTGAGGCCTCGCTGCGGCAGCTAAGAAGAAGCAGTTCTGCGCGCACCTTTTCACAGTAACACGGTGCGTAAGATGAAGGAGCCATACCTCCGTAACGTCCATCATGCAGACCGGCAACCCCGTAACAAGGCAGCGCCGGGCTGCCTCTCAGAAGGAGCATTTGTGCCATTTTCGGGGATTGCCCTGTCCAACATCGACTCCACCGTCCGGCCGCAGGATGACCTGTACCAGCATGTCAACGGCACCTGGCTGAAGAGCACCGAGATTCCGGACGACCGGCCCCTGGAGGGGACCTTCACGGCCCTTCGGGACGGTTCGGAACTCGCGGTGAAGGAAATCATCGAGGACGCGGCCGCCCGCGGCGCGGAGTCCACCGGGATCGAGCAGAAGATCGGGGACCTCTACAACAGCTTCATGGACGAAGCCGCTGTGGAAGCCAGGGGGCTGGACCCGATCAGGCAGCGGCTTGACGAGGTGTTCGCCACGGAGTCCATCGCCGAACTCATCGCGCTGTCCGGGCGGCTGTTCCGCGCGGACGTGGGCGGCCTCTTCTACATCTATCCCGCCCCCGACGCCGGGAACCCGGACCGGATCCTGCTCTACACCGGCCAGGGCGGCCTCGGACTGCCGGATGAGTCCTACTACCGCGAAGCGAAATTCGCGACGGTGGTCCAGGCCTACACCGACCATGTGAAGACGGTCTTCGGCCTGGCCGGTGTCGCCGCGCCGGAAGAGGCGGCCGGCCGGGTCGTGAAACTGGAGACGGCGCTGGCCGGACACCACTGGGACAAGGTCACGCTCCGCGACCCGCAGAAGACCTACAACCTGAAATCCGCCGACGAGGCGGCCCAGCTCTTCCCGCTCCTGGCCACCTGGTTCGACGCCGCCGGGGTCGCACCGGAGAAGCGGGCGGACCTTGTCGTCAGCACCCCGGACTTCTTCACCGGGGCCGCATCGCTGCTGGACTCGGAGCCGTTGTCCGTCTGGCAGGAATGGCTCGCCCTGCGCGTCGTCGGAGCGGCCGCACCGTACTTGTCCGCCGCGTTCGTGGACGCCAACTTTGCCTTCTACGGCACGACCCTCAGCGGCACGCCGCGCAACAAGGACCGCTGGAAGCGCGGGGTCGCCGTCGTCGAGGCGGCTCTCGGCGAGGCGGTCGGCCAGATCTACGTCGCCCGGCACTTCCCGGAAACCCACAAGGCCCGGATGGAGTCGCTGGTCGCGAACCTGATCGAGGCCTACCGCGAATCCATCACCGGTCTGGCCTGGATGGGCGAGGAAACGAAACATGAGGCGCTGAAGAAACTCGATTCCTTCCGGGCCAAGATCGGTTACCCGGACCAGTGGATCGACTACTCCGCGGTGCAGATCGACCCGAAGGATCTGCTCGGCAACGTGGAACGCGCGCACAGCGCCGACATCGACCGGCACCTGGACGAGGTGGGTAAGCCGGTGGACCGGGAGAAGTGGCTGATGACGCCGCAGACGGTGAACGCGTACTACCACCCGCTGCTCAACGAGATCGTGTTCCCCGCGGCCATCCTGCAGCCGCCGTTCTTCACCGCCGACGCCGACGATGCCGTCAACTATGGCGGCATCGGCGCCGTCATCGGCCACGAGATCGGCCACGGCTTCGACGACCAGGGCTCCCAGTACGACGGCAGCGGCCTGCTGCGCAACTGGTGGACGGACGACGACCGCACCGCCTTCGAGGCGCTGACCTCCAAGCTGGTGGCACAGTTCGACGCGCTCTCCCCCACCGCCGCGCCGGGCCACCATGTCAACGGCAAACTGACCCTGGGCGAAAATATCGGCGACCTTGGCGGCCTGACCATCGCCTACAAGGCCTACCAGATCAGCCTGGACGGCCAGGAGCCGCCGGTGCTGGACGGCCTGACCGGCGTGCAGCGGTTCTTTGCGTCCTGGGCCGCCGGCTGGCGGCAGGTGATGCGGAACGAGGAAGCGATCCGCCGGCTGGCCACGGACCCGCACTCGCCGAACGAGTTCCGCACCAACCAGATCGCCAGGAACCTCGACGCCTTCCATGAGTCGTTCGGCACGGGAGAACAGGACGGGATGTGGCTGGCCCCGGAGGAGCGGGTCAGCATCTGGTAGGCGTCTGTTACTTCCGGATCGTCTGCGTGGGCAGGACGGAATGCCCGTCGCCGGCTGTTAGGGTTGCGGATGATCGGGCAGTTGCTCATCGACAAGGGCAAACCGGGTGCGAATCCGCGACGCAAAGCTACGGCACCCACGCGGTGTTCCGGGGCGGCCGACCAGCAAGGGACCCCACCATGGTTTCAATTTCTCTGACCCACGCCCATCCCCAAATTGAGTCCGGTGAGGAATCCCGCCTGCGGCGCCCCAGCGTTCGACGCCGGACCGTGGCGGTGGCTGCCCTGGGAACTGCTGTCGTTCTAGCCTGGGCAACGGTCGGGCAGTCTCCGGCCTACGCCGCTGAGGCTCCGGTGGGTCTGGGAACGGCTGCTGCGTACTCAGTCCTTGGGGGAACTACGGTCACGAACACCGGAGCCACGAGGCTCGCAGGAGAGCTTGGGGTGAACCCGGGCACTGCGATCACCGGTTTTCAGCCGGAACTCGTGACCGGTGCCATCCACGAGGGTGACACGCAGGCCGGCCAGGCGCAGTCCGATCTGACCACCGCTTACAACGATGCGGCAGGCCGGGCCGTGACCGCCAGCGTGGCCGGTGACCTCGTCGGGCAAACCCTGTCTCCGGGCGTCTACAAATCCTCCGGCCCGCTCGAGGTCAGCGGCGCGCTGACCCTGGATGGACAGGGCAACCCCAACTCGGTGTTCATCTTCCAGGTGGCCTCGGATCTGATCACCGCCTCGGCAAGCAACATCGTCCTGACCAACAGCGCCCAGGCCTGCAACATCTACTGGCAGGTCGGTCGCTCCGCAACGCTGGGCACAAATTCAACGTTCAACGGCAACATCCTGGCACTTACCTCGATCACGGTAACGACCGACACGACGGTCGAGGGCAGGGCGCTGGCCCGGAACGGTCAGGTATCGCTCGACACGAACGTCTTCACCTCCCCCGGCTGTGCCACCGCATCTGCAACCGCCACCACGTCGGCCAGCACCAGCCCCACGGCAACACCGTCGCCCTCGTCCACCCCTGCGCCCAGCTCCGGCCCGCGAACCGGCCGTGGCGTGAATATCGATACCGCCGCAGAAAACCATGTCTCACCCGCGGCGCCGGTGCTCGGCGCGGCAGCCGCGACGGCGGGGCTGATCGGGGTGTGGATGTGGACCGGCGGTAGGCGCCTGTCCGGACGCAACAAGTGACGCCAGGCGAAAAGGCGCGCGGGCGCGCAAAGCGTCGACGGGAGCCTCATCCGGTGGATGGGCAAACCACAACCGAAGGCGCGTCTGCCGCGGCCTCCGCCCGCCGCCGGTCTCGAACCATGATGATATCCGGTGGCGCCCTGGTGGCAGCAGCTGCTCTGGCCGCCACCATCAGCCTGACGGCAGCTCCGGCTCCGCCTCCGTCCGCTGCCGGACCCGGCACAGTGACGACACCCCCTGCACCGCCGCCCCCGGCGGCGGCCGATGCCCCGCCGACTGCGAAGTTGGACACGCCGGCACCCCAAGGATCCCCTCCGCTGCACATCACCTATCCGGTCATCGGCATGGACCAGGACGTTGTGCCGCTGACACCCCTGGACCAGGGACCGCAGGCGACAATCGTTCCCCCGATGACCGCAGACGCGTACTGGCTCACCCCGTACGGGAGCCCGGGTTCCACAGACACGACCTACATCATTGGCCACAGCTGGGAGGGCCGCGACTCGGCCTTCAACCACCTCAGCAGGCAGGCAAAGCCCGGAGACCAGCTCGTCGTCACCACAGCAGCCGGGCCGGGCACCTACACGGTCACCACGGTTTCCACCGAAGACAAATACACGCTCAGGGACAGCCCCATCTGGGACAAGGTCCCCAACCGGCTCATCCTGGTCAGCTGCTACACCGCCGACCTCCGGGGAACAAACATCGTCGTAACCGCCGATCTGGAACCTGTTCCCTGACGGTGCCGCTCCCCGGTCCTTGCGGTGACCCGGGCCCTGTGGGCCCGGCCCTTTGACCAGTCCCCTTGGCCAGCGCAGCCCGGGCGCCCAGAGGTCACCTCAGAGACAACAACATGGGCGGCCCGGACGCCGGGCCGGGTTTCAGCAGCCCGTGTGAGCCGCCCCCGCTAGCGGACGATCAGCGCCGGGTTGGCCTGCTGGCAGACGACGTCCCCGGCCGTCTGGTTGACGATGTCCGAGGGCAGGTCCACCGCGGCGTCGGCGCCCGGGGTGCCGCCGGCGAGGTCGCTGCCGAGGTAGACCTGGGCGCCGACAACACCGGCGGCCGGCAGCACCCGCGCCGCCGGGATCCCCAGCAGCGTGGCGATGTCGGCGGCCACATCGGCGTATCCGGTACCGTAGTAGACCGCGGTCGTCGCTACGGGCGCGGCGGCCAGCTGGCCGAGCTGGGTGAAGCCGCCGGCGGTGAGGGCCTGGATGATCTCCTGGCTGCGCGCCGGAACCCCGGATCCGTTCGCCACTGTGACGGGCTGCAGGGCTTTGTCGTAGGCGGTGGCGGTCTCACTGGGTGTCGGCTCCGGACTTGGGCTGGGGCTGGGGCTCGCGTCAGGGGACGCGGACGGGCTCGGGGTCGCCGTCGGATCCGTGAGGTCAATGTCCTTGCGCATCGCCGCGAAGAGCTGCGACGCTGCGGGCTCCGCCACCTGCAGCCGGTTCGGGTCGCTGACCGCCGGGATGGTCGGCACAGCCACGAAGGCGACCTTCCCGAGGTCGATGTTCTTCAGCCGGTTTCCGACCGTCAGCAGCGTCGGGATGGAGGCAAGGCCCTCGTCAATGGTCAGGTTCTTGGTGACGACGTCGGCGATCTCCAGCATCTTGCCGGGATTGGACATGGTGCCGTCATCCTTCATCTTCCGGGTCAGGGAGGACAGGAAGGCCTGCTGCGCCTTGATCCTGCCGAGGTCGCCGCCGTCGACAAAGGCGTGCCGGGCGCGCAGGAACGCCAGCGCCTGTTCGCCCTGGACCGGAGAGGTTCCCTTGGGCAACCGCAGCTGCGAATCCGGGTCATACACCGCGTCGCTGATGCAGACGTCCACACCGCCCACCGTGTTGGACAGTTCCTTGACCGCGTTGAAGTCGGCCATCATAAAGTGGTCGACCTCCAGGCCTGTCAGTTTGTTGACGGTGTCCACGGCGCAGCCGATACCGGCTTCCGACATCGCCGCGTTGATCATCACGTTCTTCTGCGCCGGGAATTCCTGTTTGGATGCCTGGTCGGTGCATTTGGGCGTGTCCACCAGCAGGTCGCGGGGGAAACTCACCACACTGACGCGCTTGTTGTCCGCCGAGATGTCCATCAGCATCATGACGTCGGAGTGCCCGTAACCGGTGGCGTCGTCCGACGTGCCGTACTGCGAGTTCTTGCCATCGCGGGTGTCCGAGCCGAGGATCAGGATCTGCAACCGGTCCCGGGAGTCGTCCACCGCGCCTTCGGTCTTGTCGCTGCCTGCACTCAGTGCTGACTTGCTGAGGTTGCCCTGCAGGCGGATGACCCAATAGGCGCCGAAGGCCAGGACGCCAACAAGCAGGATCGACACCACGACCGACCCGATCTTCAACCAGCCGGGCATGCCGTGGACCGCGCCCAGATGCCGTGCCGGCCCGACAGCAGGGTCGTCCGTGTGCCGGGCATCAGAACCTGACGGAACCGGGGATCCGGTGCCGTCTGCACGGTCTTCACGGGGTCGAGACACGGTTGAGCCTTCTTTCAGGAACGGGATCCGCCCATTTTAGAGCCAAAAACTGGGAATTCCCCGATGGCAGGCCCCATCGGAGCGCCGCAGGCACCGCCTGCGCCGGGGCCGGGCGCTTAGAAGCCGAGCTTCACAAGCTGCTTCGGGTCACGCTGCCAGTCCTTGGCGACCTTCACGTGCAGGTCAAGGTAAATGCGGGCGCCGAGCAGCGCCTCGATCCCCTTGCGGGCGTTGGTGCCGACTTCGCGGAGCCGGGCGCCGCCCTTGCCGATGATGATGGCCTTCTGCGACGGGCGTTCGACATACAGGTTGACCCGGACGTCGAGGAACGGCCGGTCCTCGGGCCGGCCCTCACGCGGAACGATCTCATCGACGACGACGGCCAGGGAGTGCGGCAGTTCGTCCCGGACGCCTTCAAGGGCCGCCTCACGGATGAGCTCGGCGATCATGACGGCTTCCGGTTCGTCCGTCAGGTGTCCGTCCGGATACAGCGGCGGGGAGAGAGGCATCAGTCCGATCAGCACGTCGGCAAGGGTCTTGACCTGGAAGCCATCGGCCGCGGAGACCGGGACAATGTCCTTCCAGCCGTCCTCGCCGAGGACCTCGCGGCCGAGGGCGTCGACGGCTAGCAGTTGCTCGGTGAGGGCCTGGCGGTCCACCGTGTCGGACTTCGTCACGATCGCGATGACCGGCTTGTTGCCGATGGCGGCGAGCTGGGCGGCGATGAACTTGTCGCCGGGGCCGATCTTCTCGTTGGCCGGCAGGCAGAAGCCGATCGCGTCCACCTCGGCGAGGGTGTCGGCGACGAGTTCGTTCAGCCGCTTCCCCAGCAGGGTGCGCGGGCGGTGCAGGCCGGGGGTGTCGACGAGGATCAGCTGCCCGTCCTCCCGGTGCACGATGCCGCGGATGGTGTGCCGCGTGGTCTGGGGCTTGGCCGAGGTGATCGCGACCTTCTGGCCGACCAGGGCGTTGGTGAGGGTGGACTTGCCCGTGTTGGGCCGCCCCACCAGCACGGCAAAACCGGCTCGGTAGCCGCCGTGGGCCGCTTCGCCGTCGGACTTATTCTGCTTGCTCACGTGAGACTCCCTGTTGGATTGGTGCGGCCTCGTCGAGAAGGTCTTCAAGGTCAGTTTCTTCTTTTGGTACGGCGGACGCAATGATGTGGCTGACGCGGTTCCGCCGGCCCTCGAGCCGGTCGGCGCGGAGGGACAGCCCGTGGACCTCGGCGGTGCTGCCGACGATCGGCACCCGCCCGAGGGACTTGGCGAGCAGGCCACCCACGGTGTCCACTTCGTCGTCGTCGAGCTCCAGGTCGAAGAGTTCGCCCAGGTCATCGATGCTCATCCGCGCGCTGACCCGGTAGCTTCCATCGCCGAGTTCCACCGCCTCCGCGCTTTCGGTGTCGTACTCGTCGACGATCTCTCCGACGATTTCCTCGATCAGGTCCTCGAGCGTGACGAGTCCGGCGGTGCCGCCGTATTCGTCGATCACGATCGCGACATGGGTCGATTCCTTCTGCAGTTCGCGCAACAGTTCGCTCACCGGCTTGGAGTCCGGTACGTAGCGGACCTCGCGGGCCAGTTCGTCCACCACCGGGGGCTCCTCGCCGGGGCCGAGGTTGTGGATGACGGCTGCCACGTCCTTGAGGTAGACGATGCCGAGGACCTGGTCCGTGTTTTCACCGATCACCGGGATCCGCGAATAGCCCGAGCGCAGGAACAGCGACATTGCCCGGTGCAGGCTGGAGCCGGAGTCGATGCTCAGGATGTCGGTGCGCGGCACCATGACCGAGCGGACCAGGGTGTCGCCGAAATCAAAGACCGACTGGATCAGTTCGGCCTCATTGTCCTCGATCACGTCGGACTCCGTGGCGCGGTCCACAAGCTCGCGGAATTCCTCTTCGCTGAAGAAGGCCTGGGTGTCCGCGGGGGTTCCGGGGGCGACGGCGCTGCCCACGGTGACGAGCCAGCCGGGAATCGGTCCGAGCACCCAGCACAGCCAGCGGATCGGCGGGGCGCTGAAGCGGACCAGGCCGGCGGAGTGCACCCGGCCGATCTGCCGCGGGGACACACCCACGATCACGAAGCCCAGCACCGCCATGACGCCGGTCGCGATCAGCCCTGCGAGCCAGACGTTGTCGAGCAGGCTGTTCAGCAATACCGTCACGGCGACGGCGGAGGCCATGTCGAACCAGATCCGCCAGAAGCGCAGCGCCCGCATATGGGCGACGGGCTGCGCCATGATGCGCTTCAGCGCGTTGCCGCGGCTCTGCAGGATCGCAGCTTCGGCCTCATGCCGGGAAAGGTAGTTGAAGGCAGATTCAGCCGCGGTCAGGAACGCCGCAAAACCAATAAACACCAGCGCCATGCCGGCAAGGATCAGTGGCGTCACTGAATCGTCTCTGACGGGGCCTCTTTGCCGGTGAAGGCGGAGAGCAGTTCGCGCTGGAGGCCGAACATCTCCTCCTTCTCCTCCGGCTCGGCGTGGTCAAAGCCGAGCAGATGCAGAATGCCGTGGGTGGTGAGCAGCAGCATCTCGTCCTGGGTCGAGTGGCCGGCGTTCATCGCCTGGACCTCTGCGACCTGCGGGCAGATGGCAATGTCACCGAGCATGCCCTGGGGCGTGGGCTTGTCCGGTGTGCCGGGCGTCAGCTCGTCCATGGGCACCGAGAGCACGTCGGTGGAGCCCGGTTCGTCCATCAGTTCAAGGTGCAGCTTCTCCATGGCCGGCTCGTCCACGAGCAGGACCGACAGCTCGGCCTGGGGGTGGATGAAAAGCCGCTCAAAGATGAACCGGGCGAGCTGCACCAGCTGGGCCTCATCGACATCGACGCCGGATTCGTTGTTGACCTCGATGCTCATGCGTGTTCCTCCCGCTTGTCGCGGGCCACGGAATGCTTGACCCGGTTCCGCTGGATCTCGTCCCAGACGCCGTAGGCGTTGACGATGTCGCCGACGAGGCGGTGCCGGACGACGTCGGAGGAGTCCAGGACGGTGAAGTTGACGTCCTCGATGCCCTGCAGGATGTCTTCCACGATCCGCAGGCCCGACCGGGTCCCGAACGGCAGATCCACCTGCGTGACGTCACCGGTGACCACCATCTTCGAGCCGAAGCCCAGCCGGGTGAGGAACATCTTCATCTGTTCCGGGGTGGTGTTCTGGGCCTCATCCAGAATGATGAAGGCGTCATTGAGCGTTCGCCCGCGCATGTAGGCAAGCGGCGCGACCTCGATGGTGCCGGCCGCGATCAGCCGCGGAATGGATTCGGGGTCCATCATTTCGTGCAGGGCGTCGTAGAGCGGCCGCAGGTACGGGTCGATCTTGTCGCTGAGCGTGCCGGGCAGGAACCCCAGCCGCTCCCCCGCTTCGACGGCGGGGCGGGTCAGGATGATCCGTGTGACTTCCTTTTGCTGCAGCGCCTGGACGGCCTTGGCCATCGCCAGGTACGTCTTGCCGGTACCGGCCGGGCCGATTCCGAAGATCACGGTGTTGGCGTCAATCGCGTCCACGTAGTTCTTCTGGTTCAGGGTCTTCGGCCGGATGGTCTTGCCGCGGCTCGAGAGGATGTTGTGCGTGAGCACGTCAACGGGGTTCTGCAGGGACTGGGACCGGAGCATCGACGCGAGCTGCTGCAGGACCGCGGGAGTGATGACGGTGCCCCGGGCGACGAGGCCGCGGACCTCGTTGAGCAGGCGCATGATCCGCGGCACGTCCGCCGCGGGACCGCTGATGGCGAGCTCGTTGCCGCGGACGTGGAAGTCGACGGCGGGGAACTGGGTTTCGATGTACCGGAGGGCTTCGTCATGACTGCCGAGGGACTGGACCATCTGGTCGGAGCTGTCAAACAGGACTACCTCCGTCCGCAGCCCTGGTAGGGAGTGGGGGAATTCACCTGTGGAGCGCTCTCCGGCGCTGATCCGGGCCTTGCCGTTCGCTGCTTCAGTCATGGTGTTGGCCCGCGGGCCTCTGGTCCCCTCCAGTTCGGAAATGTTCTGTCCGCCGATCCGGCCCGACGGCGGTGCGCGCCATCTGGTACCGGTGTCTGCGGTCCTCTTATCCTACGCCAGTGAGGACCCTCGCACGCCGCGTCCGCGGCGGCCTTTCGGCCCGGCGGCTGACGTGATTCCCGGATTTAGGTATCAACTTCGTATCGTCCTCATATCGTTCCCGTTGCAGTTCCCGTCTGCCGGGCCAATCCACGGTTTGGCGCCAAAGCCGTGTGCCATGCTGGAAACCGGCCTCCGGCGCGGGCCTTGCAGCCGGCCGGGCCAGGAAGTGGGCCGGCAACAGCAAGCCGAAAGGACGGCGGAGATCAGGCAACGCGGCGTTGACAAGACACCAGCAGGCAGGCGGCTTCGTCCTGGCCTGCTGCTGTTGGTGCTGCCCGCCGCCCTTGCCCTGTCCGGCTGCGTGGCTACGCCGCAGCCCGGGATCACGGACTCCGGTGCGGCGTCGCAGGTCACGGCAGCCCAGGCGCCGACCACCAGCGCGCCGCTGGAAACCACGCAGGCGTCCAACAAGGCGCCGGTGTACTGGATCGGGCGCAGCAACGACAGCACGTTCCTTTACCGGGAGTTCCGTGATGTTCCGGAACAGGACAACCCGGTCACCCGGGCGCTCCGGGTCATGATGTCCCAGAAGCCGCTCGACCCGGATTTCTTCACGCCGTGGCAGAACCCGAAGAAGCTGGCAAGCTCGATCTCGGGCAAGAATGTCATCACGGTGGACCTGTCGGCGGACGCATTCAACAGCAATGTGGATCCCGCCATGGCCGAGCGTGCGGTACAGCAGCTCGTCTACACGGCGACGGCGGCCGCCGCGAGTGCCGGGCTGATCGATGCCGGCCAGCAGATCCAGGTCGTGGTGCTGGTCGATGGGCATACCGACTTTGTCGCCTTCAACCACGTCCGGCTGGGTTCCCCGACGGCCCGCAGCGCCGGGATGGTCGCCCCGGTGTGGATCATTGATCCGCAGGAGGGGACCTCCCTGGCGGAGGGCGCGGTGAAGGTCTCCGGCCGCAGCACGGCTCCCGGCGGCACCCTCCGGTGGGAAATCCTGCGGATCGACGGCAGCGTCACGACCTCGTACCTGAACGGAACGACGGCCGCCTCGGCTGAGGCCGGACAATCCGGTGCCTTCAGCCTCTCGGTCAACCTGGCACCGGGCAGCTATGAGGTCCGGGTGTCCCAGCTGGAGGACGGCAACCCGGCCAAGGATTTGAACGTCGACACCCGCGGATTCACGGTTAAGTAAGCCCCATTCCGCCAGGACGGCCAGCAGGTACGGGCTACCAGCGGCCCAGGATGTCGCTCGCGAGGACCGTTGCAGCGGGTCCGGCGGTCGATGAGCGCAGCACATGGTGGCCCAGCAGGGCCGTCACCGCTCCTGCGTCGCAGAGCCTGGTGACTTCCCGCGGGCTGATGCCGCCTTCGGGACCAACAATCAGCAGCACCTCGCGTCCCGTCCCTGTTCCGTCGCCGGCCGGGCGGGTATCCTGCCAGGCTTCCAGCACCTGGCGCAGCGGGCGCACGGCATCCTCGTGCAGGATCACGGCGAGGTCGGCGGCACCCACTGCCGCCTGCAGCCCGGCGCCGTCGACGGCGGCGCGGACCTCCGGGATCCAGGCCCGGCGGGCCTGCTTGGCGGCCGCCGTGACGACCGACTGCCACTTTGCGTGGGCCTTGGCCGCACGTTCGGCCTTCCAGCGCACAATTGACCGTTCGGCCTGCCAGGGGATGACGGCGTCGATCCCCAGTTCGGTCGCAGTCTCGGCGGCGAGCTCGTCGCGGTCGCCTTTGGCGAGGGCCTGGACCAGGACGAGCCGGACCTCGGGCCGGGGTTCGTCGGCGAGGGCGGAGCATTCCACGCTCAGCTCGCCGGGGGCGACGGCCGCGACACTGCCGCTGAGCCGCTTCCCGGCGCCGTCGGCGATGTCCACCTTCTCCCCCACGGCAAGCCGCTTTACCGTGACCGCGTGGCGGGCCTCGGGTCCGTCAAGAACGAAGACGGCGCCGGGGACCAGCCCGTCCAGGGTGCCGGGGGCGGTGAAGAAGACCGGGTTGCTCACCGCTACAGGTTACCGAGCCGGTCCCGCAGCTTCGAGAAGACCCCGCCGGTGCCGGCGAGCTTTCCTTCGGTGAACTGTTCGCCGCGCAGCTTGGCGAGCTGGCGGAGCAGGTCCTCCTGGGCGGCGTCGAGCTTTTCGGGGGTGTCGACCTGCAGGTGGACCTTGAGGTCGCCGCGGCCGTAGCCGCGCAAGTGGGTGACGCCCAGCCCGCGCAGGGTGATGACCTCGCCGGACTGGGTGCCGGCCTTGACGTCGATCTCCTGCTGGCCGTCGAAGGTGTCGAGGGTGAGTTCGGTGCCCAGCGCCGCAGCCGTCATCGGGATGTTGAGGCTGGCGTGGAGGTCATCGCCGTCGCGCACATAGGTGGCGTCGTTGTTGACCCGGATTTCCACATAGAGGTCGCCGGCGGGTCCGCCGGCGGGTCCTGCCTCGCCCTGGCCGGAGAGCTGGATGCGAGTGCCGGTAGCCACACCGGCGGGCACCTTGACCGTCAGCGAGCGGCGGCTGCGGATCCGGCCCTGGCCGGCGCATTCGTTGCAGGGGTCGTTGATGACGGTGCCGAAGCCCCCGCAGGAACCGCAGGGGGCAGTAGTCATGACCTGGCCGAGGATGGAACGAACGGCGCGCTGGACCTGGCCGCTGCCGCCGCAGATGTCACAACGTTCCGGGTGGCTGCCCTCACGGCAGCAGGAGCCCTCACAGGTGGGGCAGGTGACGGCCGTGTCGACTTCGATTTTCTTGTTGACGCCGAAAACGGCGTCGCGGAGGTCGATCCGGACGCTGATCAGGGCGTCCTGTCCGCGGCGGACGCGGGACGCCGGTCCGGTCTGGCCGCCGGAGCCGAAGAACGTCTCGAAAATATCCTGGAACGCGAAGCCCTGGCCGGAGTAGCTGCCGCCGCCGAAGCCGTTGTCGGTGCCGTTCTCGTTGCCCGTGGTGTCGTAGATCCGGCGTTTCTGCGGATCCGAAAGCACCTCGTAGGCGTGCGTGACGGCCTTGAACCGGTCCGACGCGTCATCCCCGGGATTAACATCCGGGTGGAGGTTGCGTGCCAGTTTGCGGTAGGCCTTCTTGATCTCTTCGCCCGTGGCTTCGCGGGAGACTCCAAGAACGTCGTAATGGCTGCTCAAAGTTTGTATCTCTTCCTGGTTGTACTGCCGGTTAGTGGCAAGAAGCCTGGTTGGGGTCCGGCGCGCGGGTGCGGGCGCCGGACGGGTGGCCGCGGTCCGTCAGGGGCCGAGAATCCTGGACAGGTAGCGGGCCACGGCCCGGACGGCGGCCATCGTGGTGGGATAGTCCATCCGGGTGGGGCCGAGGACCCCGACCTTCGCGGTCGCGTCCGGGCCGTAGCCGGTCGCGACCACCGAGGCCTCGGCCAGCCCGTCATACGGGTTCTCCCGGCCGATGCTGACCGTGACGCCCCGCGGGTCCGCAGCCATGTCCCCGAGCAGGCGGAGCATGACCACCTGCTCCTCGAGGGCTTCGAGGACCGGGCCGATGCTGAGCGGGAAGTCGACGTTGGAGCGGGCCAGGTTGGCTGTTCCGGCCATGACCATCCGCTCCTCGCGGCTGCTGACTGCCAGTGCCTCCAGGCCCCGTGCCAATGCCTGGGCGTCGGCCCGCCGCGACGGCGGGCAAGTGACAATCACGGATTTCAGCGATTGCGGCAGCTGGTTCAGGGACGTCCCGGAAAGGGTGCCGAGGAACCTCGTCCGCAGCTCGGACAGCGCCTCCTCGGAGAGGTCCTGCCCGACGTCAATGACCCGCTGTTCCACCTTGCCGGTGTCGGCGATCAACACTGCCAGCACCTTTCGGGGAGCCAGCAGGACGAATTCGATGTGCCGCACCTTGGCCCTGCTCAGGTGCGGGTACTGCACCACGGCGACCTGGTGGGTCAGCTGCGAGAGCAGCCGCACGGTCCTGTCCAGGACGTCGTCGAGGTCGTCGGAGCCCTCCAGCAGGGCCTGGATGGCGCGGCGTTCCGCCGGCGAGAGCGGCTTGACCGCCGAAATCTGGTCCACGAAGAGCCGGTAGCCCTTGTCCGTGGGAATCCGCCCGGCGCTGGTATGCGGCGCCGTGATGAGGCCGTCATCTTCCAGGGCCGCCATATCATTGCGGATCGTGGCGCTGGACACGCCCAGGTGATGCCGCTCGACGAGGGCCTTGGAGCCGACAGGTTCCCGTGAATGGACGTAGTCCTCCACGATGGCGCGCAGCACTTCGAGTTTGCGCGGTTCGCTCATGCTCCACCTCCATTCGACTGTCGGATCCGATGCCGCCAAGTGCCGGCCGTCGCGGACCGCCGTGTTAGCACTCGACATGCCTAAGTGCTAACCAGTCTAATATGAGTCGCCGCGTTGTTAGCATTGGATTCGCTCCGGGCGTTCTTCCTGGGGCTGGTGTTTTCGGGCACAGCCCGCCCGCAGCCATCCGAGTGTAAAGGACTGTGTCACCGATGTCGTACCAGAACTGGGGTCCGCAGGACCTGTCCGCGCCCGCCAAGACGCAGCTGCCCGAAGTGCCGGCGGAGCGCGGAATGGTGCTTGAGGAGGTCCAGTCCGGCTGGGTCGGCGCCGTTACGCGGGTGGAGAAGTCCGGCGGAATGCACGTCGTCGCCCTGGAGGACCGGCGCGGCAAATCCCGGTCATTCCGGCTCGGCTTCGGCTTCCTGCTGGAAGGCCAGCCGATCCGGCTGATGCCGCCGGCGCCCCGCGCGGCCGCGCCGGCGGCTGGAATCCGCACCGCCTCCGGCTCGGTCCGGGTGCAGGGCCACCGGGCCCAGGTGGCGAAGGCCAGCCGGATCTGGGTGGAGGGCAAGCACGACGCCGAACTCGTGGAGAAGGTCTGGGGCGACGATCTCCGGGTGGAGGGCATCGTCGTCGAGCCATTGCACGGCATTGACGACCTTGCCGGCGCCGTTGCCGCCTTCCGGCCCGGCCCGGGACGCCGGCTGGGCGTACTGGTGGACCACCTGGTGCCGAATTCCAAGGAATCCCGGATCGCCGACGCCGTGATGGCCTCCCCCGGAGCGGCCGGGAACGTGCTGATTGTGGGCCATCCCTATGTAGATGTCTGGCAGGCGATCCGGCCGTCGGTGCTGGGGATCGAGAAGTGGCCGGTTATTCCGCGCGGGGTGGACTGGAAGACCGGCATACTGACGGCCTTCGGTTGGCCGCACAGCACCAAGGAGGACGTCGGTCTGGGCTGGCAGAAGCTCCTCGGCGCGGTACGCAGTTATGCGGATCTGGAGCCCTCCCTGCTGGGCCGGGTCGAAGAGGTTATCGATTTCCTCACCGTTCCCTGAGGCCGCGCCCGGGTGGGCCCGGGTGGGCCCGCGCCAGCGGGCCGATCGGCGTTTTGGCGCCCAAGCACGTATTCTTGGTAGGGCGGTTGTGCTCCCGGCGCAGCCCTGGCAATTCGACGCACCAATGCACCCCCGCAATCTGAAGGACAACACCGTGGCAGACGACGCACGCGAACACGCTGGCAACCAGGCCGGCCATGGCCAGCCTCCGTACCATGGCGTTCCGGCAAATGCCCTGCCGCTGACGGCAAACGAGGACCGGCAGTGGGCCACGCTGGCCCACTTCGGCGGCATCCTGGGCTGTGTGCCCGCGTTGCTGATCTACCTGATCTTCAAGGACCGGGGCCCGTTCACGGCGCAGGAGTCCAAAGAAGCCCTGAACTTCACGCTGCCCCCCACGGCTGCGGCCGTGCTGTGCAACCTGCTGGTCTTCGTACCTGTGGTGGGCAACATTTTCGCTGTCCTGGCCACGATCATCTGGATCGCTGTGACGTGCTTCTCGGTGGCGGCCGGCATCCACGTCAACCGCGGCCAGCCGCACCGCTACGACTTCAACCTCCGCTGGATCAAGTAGCGCGGCAGCCCGTCGGCGCCGCAACGCGCGCCAGCCCCAGAGCAAGGTCCCAGCCGCAGGGCCAGGCCCGGCACCAGTCCCAGGGCCGGGCCCGGCGCCAGTCCAAGGGCCAGGTCCCCGCCCGGATCTAGTCCGGCAGGATCCTGCGGACCACGGCGTCGGCGAGCAGCCGGCCCTTGAGCGTCAGGACCAGCCGGCCCCGGAAGGCTGAGACCGGGTCCACGAGTCCGTCCGCGATAAGTCCGGCGACGGCGTGCCGCCCGGTGTCACCCAGGCCGCCGAGGCTGGCGATCTCCAGCCCGGAGTTCAGGCGGGCTTCCAGCATGACGCGTTCCACATTCCGGGTTTCCGAATCGAGGGTTTCCCGTCCGGCGGCAGGCGAGAGGCCGGAGCCCAGCCGGTTCGCGTAGGCGACGGGATGCTTGACGTTCCACCAGCGCACACCGCCGACATGCGAGTGCGCGCCGGGGCCGATCCCCCACCAGTCGTCGCCGCGCCAGTAGGCGAGGTTGTGGCGGCAGGCCTGCCCGGGGGTGCGGGCCCAGTTGCTGACCTCGTACCAGGACAAACCGGCGGCCGAGATGAGCTCGTCGGCGAGTTCGTACTTGGCGGCGTGGTCGTCGTCGTCAATTCCCGGGACCTCGCCGCGGCGGATCTGCGCCGCGAGCTTGGTGCCCTCCTCGACAATCAGCGCGTAGGCGCTGATGTGGTCCGGCCCGTAGGACAGCGCCGTCTCCAGCGAATAGCGCCAGTCGGCCAGCGACTCCCCCGGCGTCCCGTAGATCAAATCGAGGCTGACGGCGAGGCCCGCGTCCCGGGCCCACCGGACCGCCTCGGGCACCCGGCTGGGGGTGTGCGTCCGGTCCAGGACCTTCAGGACGTGCGGCACCGCCGACTGCATGCCAAAGGACACCCGGGTGAAGCCCGCATCCGCCAGCAGCTGCAGGGATCCGGGGGTGACCGAGTCCGGGTTCGCTTCCGTGGTGACCTCGGCGCCGGGCTCGAGTCCCCAGGCCGCGACGGCGGCGGTGAGGATGCGCGCGAGGTCTTCGGCCGGGAGCAGCGTCGGTGTTCCGCCGCCGAAGAATACCGTGCTGAGCGGCCGTACCGGCAGGCCGCTGTTTTTCAGGGCGACGACGGCGAAACCGACCTCCGCGACCGCCGTGCCGGCATAGGCGTCCTGGGACGCCCCGCCGCCGAGCTCCGTGGCCGTGTAGGTGTTGAAATCGCAGTAGCCGCAGCGCACGGCGCAGAACGGAATGTGCACGTAGAGCCCAAAGGCGCGGGCCGCGGCGCCGTCGAGCGCCTGGCCGGGCAGCAGACCGTCGGGCGGGGCCGGGTCGCCCAGCGGCAGGACGCTAGGCATCGGCCCTGCCGGCCTGGATCGGGACAGTATTCACCAGCACCGCTACTTCTTGGCCTTGTCCTTGGACTCGTCCGTGGTGAGGGCGGCGATGAAGGCTTCCTGCGGGACCTCGACGCGGCCCACCATCTTCATGCGCTTCTTGCCTTCCTTCTGCTTCTCCAGCAGTTTCCGCTTTCGGGTGATGTCACCGCCGTAGCACTTGGCGAGCACGTCCTTGCGGATGGCGCGGATGCTTTCCCGGGCGATGATCCGGGAGCCAATGGCGGCCTGGATGGGCACCTCGAACTGCTGGCGCGGAATCAGTTCGCGCAGCTTGCCGGTCATCATCACGCCGTAGGCATACGCCTTGTCGCGGTGGGTGATGGCGGAGAAGGCATCCACCTGCTCGCCCTGGAGCATGATGTCGACCTTGACCAGATCGGCGACCTGCTCGCCGTCGGCCTTCCAGTCCAGTGACCCGTAGCCGCGGGTCTTGGATTTGAGGATGTCGAAGAAATCGAAGACGATCTCGGCCAGCGGCAGGCGGTAACGGATTTCCACCCGGTCCTCGGAGAGATAGTCCATGCCGCCCATGACGCCGCGCCGGCTCTGGCACAGCTCCATGATGGCTCCGACAAATTCGTTCGGCGCCAGGATGGTGGCGGAAACCATCGGCTCGCGGACCTCGGCGATCTTGCCGCTGGGGTATTCGCTGGGGTTGGTGACGTGGACGACCTTCTTGTCCTCCAGGGTCACCTCGTACTCCACGTTCGGGGCGGTGGAGATCAGGTCCAGGTTGTATTCGCGTTCGAGCCGCTCCCGGGTGATTTCCAGGTGCAGCAGGCCCAGGAAACCCACGCGGAAGCCGAATCCCAGCGCGGCCGACGTCTCCGGCTCGTACACCAGTGCGGCGTCGTTCAGCATCAGCTTTTCCAGCGCATCGCGGAGCACCGGGTAATCCGTGCCGTCCAGCGGGTACAGGCCGGAGAACACCATCGGTTTGGCGTCTGCGTAGCCGGGCAGTGACTGGGTGGCGGGCTTGGCCAGGTTGGTGACAGTGTCGCCGACCTTGGACAGCCGGACGTCCTTCACACCGGTGATGAGGTAGCCCACCTCGCCGACGCCGAGGCCCTTGGAGGGAGTGGGCTCCGGGGAGCTGACACCAATCTCCAGGAGTTCGTGGGTGGCGCGGGTGGACATCATCTGGATGCGTTCGCGGGGGTGCAGCATGCCGTCGACCACACGGACGTAGGTGACCACACCGCGGTAGGTGTCGTACACCGAGTCGAAAATCATGGCCCGGGCCGGGGCGTTGGGGTCGCCCACGGGGGCGGGAAGGTCGCGGACAATCTTGTCCAGCAGGACCTCGACGCCCATCCCGGTCTTGCCGGAGACGCGGAGCACGTCGTCGGGGTCGCCGCCGATCAGGTTGGCGAGTTCCGCGGCGTACTTCTCGGGCTGGGCTGCCGGAAGGTCGATCTTGTTCAGGACCGGGATGATCGTGAGGTTGTTTTCCATCGCCAGGTAGAGGTTGGCGAGAGTCTGAGCTTCGATGCCCTGCGCCGCGTCCACGAGCAGCACTGCGCCTTCGCAGGCCGCGAGCGAGCGGGAAACCTCATAGGTGAAGTCAACGTGTCCGGGAGTGTCGATCATGTTCAGCGCATAGCTGACGCCGTCGAGCTCCCAGGGCATCCGGACTGCCTGGGATTTAATGGTGATGCCGCGTTCGCGCTCAATGTCCATGCGGTCCAGGTACTGGGCCTTCATGTCACGGGACTGGACAACGCCGGTGTACTGGAGCATCCGGTCGGCCAGTGTGGATTTGCCGTGGTCAATGTGCGCAATGATGCAAAAGTTCCGGATGATGGCCGGATCTGTTGCGGCGGGCACCGGGGCGGTGCGGGCCATGGGAGACACGCAGGGTCCTTACTCTTGGCATTCTGTTGGCTGTGCACGGTCGGCGCTGGGGCTGGGTTCCCAACGGCGACGTGCCGTATATCTGAACCTATAGTCTCCCACGTCCGGGCCTGTGGAACTGCATCCCAGGATTCCGCAGCGGACGCTGAATGTTCCGCTACCGGTAGGGTGGCTCCATGGCTTGGAACTTGCGCTCGATCAGCAATGCAGTCCGCAGTACTTTGCGCTTTCTGGAGGGGCGTTCCGGCTCGGCGCTCGGCAGGTCGGGGACAAAGCAGCCCGCGACAAAGCAGCCCGGGACAAAGCAGCCCGGCAGGCCGGGCACGACCGGCGGGCGCCCGGGTGCCGGGCAAGCCACCGACGGCCTGGCCGGCAGCTATCCCGGCGACTTCCGCGGGACGGCGAAGGTCAGCTATGCCCCCTCCCCCAATGGCCGTCCCGAGCCGGGCGAGGTTGTCTGGACCTGGGTGCCCTATGAAGAGGATCATTCCCGGGGCAAGGACCGCCCGGTGTTGCTGGTGGGCAGCAGCGGCCGTTTTCTGCTCGGACTCATGCTGACCAGCAAGGACCACGACGGCGATGCGCGCCGGGCCGACGACTACGTGGACATCGGCACCGGCCCCTGGGACCGGCAGGGGCGCCCCAGCGAAGCAAAGCTGGACCGCATCCTGCAGATCAACCCGGCGGACGTCCGGCGCGAGGGCGCAATTCTTGACGCCGGAAGGTTCCGCCCCATCGCCGCCGCCCTGCAGTCCCGTCACGGCTGGCGCTGAGCTTCGACGAATTGGTCCCCCGTGTGCGGGTTCCGGAGCGGAGCCCGCCATTGCCCCGGCCCCGGACGGGTCAGGCGGCCGGCACGGAGCCGATAACTGGCCCCCCTGGCCGGCCAGGGCGCGACGCGACGCGATCGGTGACCGGCTGTGACATCGGCCGGAGACGGCCGGCAAGTCCGTCCAGCACGACGAGCGGGAGTTCGCGGTGGACGAGGTAATCGCACGCTGCCGGGCCGGTCATCATCAGTCCCGGGCACCGGCTTCGGCGGCCTGCCGGGCGGATGTTGGCTGCGCGCAGACCGGCTCTGAACGCCCTGCTGCGGACAGGTGTCGAACCTCCGAGGCCGCACCAGCTCAGGTACAGACCATACAGTTCCTCCACGCTGAGTCCGTCCCCGTCCGGATCCCGGGCAACGCACTCGTTGAGGAAATCTTCCAGGGGTGTCTTCGCCATCGTGGCCTCCTGCATCGGGGCGGCATAACCGCTCAACTGAAACAGCAACAGCAACAGCAATGAATGTGAAGTAAGACCAGCCAGAAACGTCCTGAAACACTACGAATTTAGGAGCGCCGGGTTGCCGCTGTCAACCACACTTCCGGAGGCAGGTGGACCTGGTTGTGCCGGCTTCGCGCCAGGTGGAGGCGACCCCCATTGCTCCCGGCTGGAAAGTACGGAGCTGGGGGCGTGCGTGGCCGGCACGGTGATTGCCTACTTCTTAGCGGGGTATTCATCGTCAGTGAGTTTGTCACCCCAGATCGTTTCCGGCTCGCCGCTATCGGCCGGGGCCTCCCAGAGGGCGAGGTGGCACATGAAGTTGTCTACACTCGCGCCGTGCCAGTGCCACTCGCCGGCGGGAGTGTAGACGGTATCGCCGGGGCGCAGTTCGATGAGCTCTTCCCCTCGTGATTGCACATAGCCGACGCCTTCCGTGACGTGCAGGGTCTGCCCGACGGCGTGCTTGTGCCAGGCCGTCCGGGCCCCGGGGGTGAATCGCACGAGGTTCAGCCGGGCCCGGGAGGGTTGCTTGCCGGAATAGTAGGCGTTGAAGTAGACGTCGCCGGCAAACCACTGCTCGGGGCCCTTGACGGTGGGGGTCTTGGGTTGCATCTGCGTGCTCATGGTTGTTCTCCTTCGGATTGGTTCTGGTGTCCGCCCGCAGGGCGTTGACACGGCACATGTTGCCGCGCCTTCACAGTGTCCTTGTCCCTCCCTAGCGGGAACGGCTGTGATGCGGCCCACCGCTAATTGCCGCTGCGTGCCTCCGACGTCGCCGGCGTCTGGGGGTGGGCCGGTTGGTGCGTGGCCGCCCAGGTGGCGAGGAGTTGGAGGCTGTCGTGGGAGACAGTGCCGGCTTTGGCGGTGTAGGCCAGGAACATGAGCCCACTTTCGGCCGAGAGGGGCATCGCTTCGAAGTCGAGTTCGAGGTTTCCGACGATGGGGTGGTGGATGCGTTTTGTTCCGGTGCTGTGGAGGCGGACATCGTGGGCGGCCCAGAGGATCCGGAAGTCGTCGCTTCTGGTCGAAAGCTCACCGATGAGGTCGCTGAGCCCGCGGTCGTAGGGAACCCGGCCGGCTTCGATGCGCAGCATCGCCACTATTTGCTGCGCGGCATCATCCCAGTCCTGGTAGATCTCCTTGGCGCGCGCTCCAAGGAAGAGGAACCGGGCGAAGTTGTTGGGTTGACCCTTCCGGTCGAAGATCTCGCTGAACAGGGCCCGGCCCAGGGCGTTTGACGCAATGATGTCCAGGCGGCCGTTCTGCACTATCGCCGGGATGCCTGTCATGGCGTCGAGGAGTTGCTGGACGCCCGGGCGGATCCGTTGGGACTTCGCCGGTAGGCGTTTGCGGGGCGAACGAGGACCGGCATTGGCCGCCCTGACGAGATCATGCAAGTGGGTTTGTTCAGCGTCATCGAGTTGCAGGGCCCGGCAGATTCCTGACAGCACGGCCTCGGAGACGCCTTTGGCGTTGCCGCGTTCCAGGCGGACGTAGTACTCGGTGCTCATCCCGGCCAGCAGCGCGACTTCCTCACGCCGCAGGCCCGGGACGCGCCGTCGCCCGCCGAAATCCGGCAGCCCAGCCTGCTGGGGCGTGATTCTGGCCCGTCGGGTCGCCAGGAAGTCCCGGATCAGGTTTTCGTTGTTCATGGTTTCGACGCTACGCCACTGGGCCACGGCGAGGGGGTCATGGGTATTAACCCTATAGACGGAGCCTGTTTCCTGTTTCCGGAGTGCTTTTGAATTGAAGGACACCGGCAGGTAGCCTGCCTCACCATCTTCGGAAAAGGAAAAACCCAATGAGTGAGAACAACGTCTGGTTCATTACCGGAGCAGCCCGCGGCATGGGCATCGACATCGCCAAAGCAGCCCTTCAGGCCGGACACTCGGTTGTCGCCACCGCCCGCGACACGGCCAACGTCACCGCAGCCCTGGGCGAGCAGGAGAACCTGCTCGCCGTGTCCCTGGACATCACCGACTCCGACGCCGCACAGGTGGCCGCCGACGCCGCGGTGGAGCGTTTCGGGTCCATCGATGTGCTCGTGAACAACGCCGGTAACTTCTACGCTGGCTACTTCGAGGAAATCAGCGACCAGCAGTTCCGCGCGCAGATGGAGACGAACTTCTTCGGCCCGCTGAACGTCACCCGCGCCGTCCTGCCCGTGATGCGTAACCAGCGCTCCGGTCACGTCATCACGATGTCTTCCGCAGCCGGCATCATCGGCCAGGAGTTCTGGGCCGCGTACGCCGCCTCGAAGTTCGCCCTCGAAGGGTGGATGGAATCCCTCCAGTACGATCTCGAGCCTTACAGCATCAAGACCACCATCGTGGAGCCCGGGTTCTTCCGCACCGAACTCCTCGTTGAAGGGGCCTCCTCGATCTGGCCGGAGCTCTCCATCGAGGACTACGCCCAGCGCACCACCGCAACGATCGCGGCCTGGAAGACAATGAACGGCAAGCAGGGCGGCGACCCCGCAAAACTGGCTGCGGCCCTGGTCACCATCGCCGAGCTCAAGCAGCCACCGCTCCGCTGGCAGGCCGGCGCCGACGTCATCGCAGGAGTCGAACAGAAAATCGCGACCCTCCGGGAACAGGTCAACGCACACCGTGAGCTGTCCACCTGCCTCCAGCACGACGACGCCTAACCGCGCAGCCCCTCCCGGTCTCCAGTGGTCGGGGCGGCAGGTGACGGTCTCTGCCGCCGTCTCTGCTATTATTGACAGCTGTGTGTCCGTGCAGGTCGACGGCCACAGATGGTTGGTCGCCATAGGTATCCCCACGCCGCTCAGTCAATGGCCAATCTGAAAGCCCTCTAGACCATTTTCCGCATTGAAAAAGAGAGTTCACACGTGGCTAATATCAAGTCCCAGAAGAAGCGCATCCTCACCAACGAGAAGGCTCGCCTGCGCAACAACGCAGTCAAGTCCGAGCTGAAGACGGCCATCCGCGCCGTCAACACCGCCGTTGAGTCCACCGACAAGGATGCTGCGGCTGCCGCAATGCTTTCCGCCAGCCGCAAGCTGGACAAGGCTGTCAGCAAGGGCGTTCTCCACAAGAACAACGCTGCAAACCGCAAGTCGGCCATCTCCAAAAAGGTCAACGCGCTGTAAGGATTCCAGTTCAACTGAACTGATGATTGTGGCCGGCACCTTCGGGTGCCGGCCACTTCCAGTTAAGCAGCACTTCAGGACGACTTTATGTCGCGCACTTCAGGATGACGGCAGCTCCCGCCGTCGGGGTGCACGCTCCAGGTCCGGTATCAGCGGCGCACAGACGTCGCAATCACCGTCACGGCATGCTCTACGGCATAGACCGGGTCCCGGGAGAGACCCTTGACCTGGGCATCAGCCTCAGCGGTTACCTGGATGGACCGGACGAGGCCCTCGGGAGTCCATCTCCGGACCTCCCGCTGCGCCTGCTCGACGAGCCAGGGCTGCATGCCCAACTGCTTGGCAATCTGGGCCGAGGACCCTTGGGCGCCGGCGACCTTTGCGAGGCCGCGGAGCTTCGATGCCAGCGCTGCCACCAGCGGAACCGGGTCCGCCCCCGTTGCGAGGGCATGGCGAAGGGTGGATAGCGCCAACGGGGCGTTCCCGGCCATCGCGGCGTCAGCAACTTTGAAACCTGTGGCCTCCACCCTGCCGCCGTAGTAACGGTCCACCATTGCGGTGTCCACTCCGGTGGCAGCATCGGCGATCAGTTGGCTGCAGGCGGCTGCCAGTTCGGCCAGATGGGCGCCGACGGCGTTGACCAGGGCGTGCACGGCACCGGGTTCGATTCGCCGGGACGCCGCCCTGAACTCGGACGTCACGAAAGCGACCTTGTCGGCGTCCTTCTTCAAGGGCTGGCAATCCACGACCGGCCAGCCACCGGCCTTGATGGCGTCCAGGAACTTCTTGCCGCGCACGCCGCCGCCATGCCGGAGGACCAGCACAGCATCAGGTTCGGGCCGGACGAGGTATTTAAGCGCGTCGGCCAGGAAGGCGTCGTTCATGGCCTCTACGCCTTCCACCTCGATGAGCTTCTGCTCACCGAAAAGTGAGGGGCTGACGTGCATGACGAGGGACCCCGGCTCATAGCTGGCGGCATTGAGCCTGATGACTTCGACGTCGGGGGCTGCGGCGCGGACCTGCACCCGGAGGCGGTCCATGGCCCGAGAGCCCAGATAATCCTCCGGGCCGCCCACCAGCACGACGGCGGCCGGTGTCACATCGCGCCAGGTGGCGGTCTTCGATGCCGTGGTCCGGGCGCGTGGGGTCTGGGCAGCAGCCACTGAGGTTTCCTCCCGGAAGATTGTTTACAGGCTCTAAGCCTGCCACGCCCTGGGCGGTGCACCAAGCCGGGCCGGCGACCTCCCCGCCGCGCCCGCAAGCCGTCGGGGAACTGTGGCATCCGGCTGAGCCAGGCAACGGTCCGCCCGTGCGCGGCCAGGGCCAGCCCTGCCGTCCGGGCGGGGTGGAATACCAGCCAACAGGCTGCGAGGCCGGCTGCGGAGAAGAGTGCCATGGTCGCGGCGCCGAAAGCTCCTTCCGGCCACGGGAGGACCGCTCCGGGGAGGCCGGCGAAGAAGCGGGCGACTCCTCCCACCCCGGTGGCGAACGCAGCAGCGATGCCCAGCGGCGCGCCGGCGAGCACCGGGGACAGCGGCACAAGGGGAACGGCCGCGGTCCCCAGCAGCGTAACCGGGGCGACGAGGACCGCCGCGGCCATGTTGGCCGGCAAGGCGTAGCTCGAGAACTGCGGCTGGAGGAGTACGACCACCGGACCGCAGAAGGTCTGAGCGGACAAGGGAACGGCGACACCCGCGGCCGCCCAGCGCGGCACCGCCGGCGGGAACCACCCCATGATCGGCCTCCCTGTCACGACGATGCCGAGGGTCGCCAGCACGGAGAGTAGGAATCCGAAACTGGTGGAGAGCTCCGGCTGTGCCAGCAAAAGCCCGACCACGGCAAGGCACAGGAAGCTGAGGCCCCGTCCGGGCCGGCCGCCGGCCAACGCGACGAGCCCGATGGCACCCATCACGGCGGCGCGCAGGACACTGGCGTCCGGACCCACCATCAGAACGAAGAGTCCGAGCCCGACGACGCCGAGGACTGCAGCCACCGCCCGGCTACAGCGCAGGCTGCGTGCGGCCAGCAGCAACGCGCCCAGGACAAGGCTGCAGTTGGCGCCGCTGACAGCGGTCAGATGGGTCATCCCGACGGATTTCATGGCGGCGTCCAATTCGGCGTCCAGGAAGCGGGTGTCCCCGGTGACCATTCCCGGCAGGAGGCCCCGCGCATCACCTTTGAACTGCCCGGCGGCAGCGGCGAATTGGCCCCGGAGTTCACCCGGGCCGCGCTGCCAAGGTCCGGGCGCTCCGATGGTGCCCGGGCCGGAACTGGACGAGAGCACAGCAGCCTCTGCCTGACCCGGTGCGGGAGCCGTGAGTTTGCCGGTCGCGCGGAACCGCTGTCCTGGGGTGGCGTGTTCCCATTCGGCACCACCCAGGACCAACAGCTTGGCCTGGGTGCGCACCTGTCGGGAGTCTGCGTTCATTTGGATCAGCGTCGCCGGCACCGCCCAACGGTCTGCCAGACCTGAGCTCCCCGGCTTCTTGAGCCGCCGCGGCGTCCCCGTTACTTCCACTTCCACTACGACGGCTGCTTGCACCGCGGCCGCTGCCGCCACGGCACCCTGATGCCTTCGGGACGATTCGACGGCGGCGTGGGCACCCGCTGCAGCGGCGAGGAGCAGCGCCACGGCCAGCGTCGCCTGGAAGCTACGCCGGCGCCGCTTGTTCGACACCGCCGCTCTTTCCCTTGACGACACTCGCAGCAGGAGCAGCCCGGCCGCTGCCACGAGAAGTAGGCAGAGCACTGCCAAGCCTCCCGGCTGCAAGTAGTGTCCGACCGCGGCTGCCGACCAAACCAACGCCGCCGAGGGGACCAGACGCACATCGGTCCTGCGCAGCAATTCCTCCGGTACCGGAGATCCTGGCCCCGGAAGGACAAAGTACAGAAGACGGTCACGGAGCCGTATTCCCCGCGCCTGTTGCCCGCTGGCCTGCCCAGCGCCCGGCGAGCCCTGGGCTGACGCGGGCAGTCCGGAGGGTCCGGGCATCCGGCCCGCCGCGGCATCAACGTACCATTGCCACCGGCTCCGCCGTTCCATGATCCGCTTTCAGACCCTGACCAGGGGCAGCAAGGCCGCGAGCAGCTTGGGACCGATCCCTTCCACGGCATCCAGCTCTTCGACCCGCTGGAAGCGGCCGTGCTGCGTTCGCCAGTCCACGATCCGCTGCGCGAGTACCGGGCCCACGCGTGGGAGGGTCGCCAGTTCGTCCGCTTCGGCGGTATTCAGGTTGATCTTGCCCGCAGCCGGAGGGGACCCCGCACCGCCTGTCGGGCTTCCCCTGGCGCTCGTGTCACCAGCCGCTGGATCACCGACTGCTGCATCTCCGGCCGGGGCGGTTTCACCCTGCAGCGGCACCAGCACTTTCTGCCCGTCCTCGAGGACCGCAGCGAGATTAAGCTGGTCAGGGTCCGCGTCCGTGGCGCTTCCTCCGGCCGCCGCGATGGCCTCGTGCAGGCGGCTGCCCTCCGGCAACTCCACGATTCCGGCACGGATGACCGCGCCGGCCACGTGCACGATGATTGTTCCGGGGGCACCGTCTCCTCTTCCGCCGGGAGCGCTGTCCGTGCCGGCCGCACCGGCCGTGGACCCGGTCTCGGGTTCAGGGACGGTTGCTTCGCCGTTTTCCGTACTGTTCACGGCGCTGATTGGACTGACGGCCGCTGTCACGTTCGCAGCCTGCCACCAGAACCAGCTCAGAAGCGCCATGGACGCCAGGCACAGCAGCGTGGCGGCCTGCCGGCCGGTGCGCCACCTGATGCGGGGACCGCGGCGGCCCGGCGAATCGCCCGAAGTCCGCTGTCCCTCGGCCCTGGAAACCAGCGGCGGTTCCCCGAGTAGGCCGGCTCCGTCGCCCGCCCGGACAGCGAACGACAGCCTGCGGCCAGCCGGGCCCGGCTCGTCGGTGGGTAGGTAGTCGGGATCGTGGCGCGGCATGCGCCCATCGTACGAAGCTTCGGAGTCGCCGCTCAGGGCTCTCGGTGCCTATGTGGATACTGGAGGAAGCGCGGAGAGTTGGCCCGGCGCCTATAGGCAGACACGGTCGATGGTCTGCCTCAGGATCCGCGGCGTCCCAGGTTCGCTCCCGTCAATCAGAGAGATTTGACCAGGAAGTATTCCAGAACGGATCCGTCGACGCGATCCAGCCAATCCACGTCGGCGCGGGCGTCCGCGATTGGTTCCCCGGCCGTGACGGGGTGCCAGCCCGGGAAGGGGTCCGCGGGCAGTTCCTGCTCCTGTTCAGGATCCGGGCCGGGATCCAGGGGCAGGGCCTGGTCCAGGTCAGCGTCTCGGTCCGGGGGCATGGCTGCGCCTATGTCGAGGTCCCTGTCCGGGTCCGGGTACATTTCCCCGGCTGCGTCCATGTCCGCGGCTGCATCTACCCCGGGGTCCGGGTAGGTGGCCAGGATTCCGGGTGGCCAGTGGGGTGGTTCCCAGTCCTGTTGTTCGCTGGGGTAGTACCGTCCGGACGGGGAGGTCCAGCCGGGCGGGGCGTCTTTGCTGGCTCCGGCCGGTGTCCAGGCTGAACTGTGTTTCAGCCCGTGATGCTTGCGGCACGGCCCGCCGAGGTTGGTGATCCCGGTGGTCCCTCCGTCGGCCCAGGCCAGGAGATGGTCCGCGTCGTTGTCCAGGGAATGGTTGTGACAGCCCGGGAACGGGCACCGGCCATCGCGGAGCCGCAGCCACTGCCGCAGCGCGGGGGGCAGGCGGTAGCTGCTCCGGCCGATTTCCAGCGGCGCCCCGTCCCGCGGGTCCACCAGGACCCGGTAAAACGAGCCGGCCCCCTCGGCGATCAGGCGCCGGGCCATCGAGGGCGGGATCGTCCAGCATCGTCGGTTCCTCAGTGGCGCCCAGCAGCGAGAACACGGGCACGGTGATCAGGACCTGCGCCCGCGGCGACGGCACACCCCCGCCCGCACCCGCCCCCTCAGCGCCCGCGGCACCATCAGCGCCGGCGGTGAGGAGCCAGGTCGCGGCGATGTCGGCGCGCAACTGGGTCAGGGTGCGTGCCTCGGCCGGGCCCTGCAGGGCGCGGGCCGCGGCGGTGGTCCGGTCCCAGATCCCCGCGGCGGTATCGGCCGGAAGATACGCGGAGAACCACGCCATCCCGTCAGTATCCGGGCGGAACTCGACCCGCCGGTCCGCCGCGCACTTGGCGTGGCGTTTTTCGATGCTCTCCCGGTGGTGGCGTTCGCGCCACGTCCGGGCCTTCGCCCGGAGCCGGCCCGGGACGAGCTCCCCGGCCGGGCACCCCCGGGCCGGGTCCGGCGCGGCCGGGTCCAGGAAGTGCCCCTCCAGCGCCGCCGCCCCCGCCGGGTCCAGGTTCGTGGTTTCGTCCACCATGACCCTCGCGTGCGCCCAGGAAATCGTCCCCGCCGTGAGCGCGGCGAGGGTCAGCGGCAACGTCGTCGTCAGCGCCACGCAATCGCCCAGGAACCCGTCCGCGGCCCGTTCACTCACGGTCAGGACACACGCGACCTCCGCCCGCACCGCCATCTCCTGGCCCATGGCATGGTGCAGGGCCGTCGCCGGTGGCGCCACAGCGTCGGCGGCCCGCAGATAGGCCGCGGCCACCCGCACCTTCCACGCAGCGGCCCGAGCCTCCCACCGCGCCATGTCGGCCAGGCCATCCAGGCAGCCATCCGCCAGATCCCGCAACGGATCATCCCACAACGGATCAGCATCCCGGCGGAGACTGCCTCCGGACGGACCAGTCTGATCAGCGCCGGCCCCGGTCACGGAATCCAGCGCCGCAGTCAACGCCGCGACAGCCGCCAGGGCCTCCCTGCCCTCCGTCATCCAGTCCGTGCTTTCCATAAACCAAGACTATTCCGAGGCTACGACAATCTAATGAACCGGCTGCGTGGCCGTATTCGATTAACGGCCAGGACTCTTCGCGCGCTATCACCGGCGTATGTGCACTTTCAGCCGCGGGATAGCCCGAGACTAGGCTCTAAAAAGGTGCCGGCGTTCCCAGTGCCGCCGGGGCGCCGCTCTCCCCCACGATCACGGCTAGCACACCGAGTCCGGCATGGGCGGCCAGCACGGCCGGCAGCGCACTAATCTGGACGGGCGGAGAGCCGGGAAGCGATTCCGTCAGGTCCGCGGCGAGCTGCTCGGCCTCGGCCGGGTTGCCGAAATGGTGGACGGCGAGCCGTGCCTGACCCTCGGGCCGGCCGGCGGCGTCGGCCACCGCGATCTCCTTGAGCCGCGAGATGGCCTTCGGCGCCGACCGCACCTTCTCCAGCGGGACCACCTTGCCGTCCTCCAAAGCGAGGATGGGCTTGATCGAAAACATGGTCCCCCAGAGCGAGGCTGCGGCGCCGATCCGTCCCCCGCGCCGCAACTGTTCAAGGCTCGGCACGTAGAAGTACACCTTGGTGCGGGCCAGCTGTTGCTCGGTGCACTCGCGCACTTCCGCTGCCGTCCTGCCGTCCGCCGCGGCGACCACAGCGCTCTGGACCCCCATCCCCTGCGCCATGCCGACCGTGCGCGAGTCCAGGACCTCCACGGGAATGCTCACGCGCGTGGCGGCAAGCCGGGCCGAGTCCGCGGTCCCGGACAGTTCGCCGGAAATGTGGACCGACACAACAGCCGCGAAACCACGCCGCTGGGCCGCCAGGTAGGCCTGCTCGAATTGCCCGGGTGACGGACGCGAGGTCTTGACCGGCTTGCCGCTGGCAAGGGCCACGGCGATCGTGTCGGCGATGTCGTCCTCACCCTCGCCGTAAATCTCGGCACCCACCATCACTGGCATCGGCACGACGGTCAGCCGCCCGTCGGCGGAGAAGGCGCGGACCCAATCCGCCGGTAATGCTGCGGCGGAATCCGTGACGATGGCCGTGCGCACGGCGGGGGCCGCTTCGGGCCGGCGGGCCTGGCGGAGCGGGATGAGGCGCTCCTTCAGCCACAGCCACCCGGCTGGGTCGCGGTGGGGCACGAAGCACCTCCTGGTCTTTGCTCATGCTGTCGGGAAGCTTTGCTGTCGGGACACGCTCTGATGGCCAGCCGCCGGATCACCCCGGCGGCCGGCCAGGCCCGGCTAGGCCGGGACGATGTTGACCAGTTTAGGCGCCCGAACGATCACCGTGCGGATCCCGCGACCGTCGAGGGCACGCTGGACGTTTTCCGAGGCCAGCGCCAGTTCCCGCAGTTCGTCCTCGCCGATCTCGGAGGAGACTTCCAGGCGGTCCCGCACCTTGCCCTGGACCTGGACGACGGCGGTCACCGTGTCCTGCACCAGGAGCGCCTCGTCGTGGGCCGGCCAGCCGGCATTGGCGACGGACGCCGGGTGCCCCAGCACGTTCCAGAGATCCTCGGCCGTATACGGCGCGAAGAGGCTGAGGATGACCGCGACGGTCTCGACGGCTTCACGGACGGCCGGATCGGCGCCGCCGGCCCCACTGGCTGCGTCAATAGTTTTGCGGGTCGCGTTCACCAGTTCCATCAGCTTGGCCACGACCACATTGAATTTGTTGTGGTCCAGCAGGGCTTCCGCGTCGGCGATGGTGCGGTGCGTGACGGTTCGCAGGGCCCGGTCGCCGGCGGCGTAGTCGACGCCGGGTGCGCTGGTGACGTCCTGTCCCAGCCGCCAGGCACGGGCCAGGAACTTCGCGGAGCCCGACGGCGAAACGTCCGCCCAGTCGACGTCGTCCTCCGGCGGGGACGCGAAGATCATGGTGAGCCGGACGGCGTCGACGCCGTACTTGTCCAGCTGTTCGCCCAGGTCCACGCCGTTGCCCAGGGACTTGCTCATGGCCTTGCCGCCGTTGAGCACCTGCCCCTGGTTCAGCAGCGCGCTGAACGGCTCATCGGCGTCGATCATGCCCAGGTCGTGGATGACCTTGGTGAAGAACCGGGCGTAGAGCAGGTGCAGGATGGCGTGCTCCACACCGCCCACATACTGGCCGACCGGCATCCAGTCGTTGATCTTCTGCGGATCGAACGGGCCGTCGGTGTACTGCGGGGAGACGAAGCGCAGGAAGTACCAGGAGGAATCCACGAAGGTGTCCATGGTGTCCGTGTCCCGCTTGGCCGGACCGCTGCAGCTGGGGCACTCGACGTTGACCCAGCTGTCGACGGCGGCCAGCGGTGACGTTCCCTTCGGGGACAGGTCTTCGCCGCGCAGGTCGGCCGGCAGCGTGACGGGCAGCTGATCGTCCGGGACCGGGACTTCCCCGCAGGCGGGGCAGTGGATGATCGGGATCGGGGTACCCCAGAACCGCTGCCGGCTGAGCAGCCAGTCGCGCAGCCGGAAATTCACAAATTTCTCGCCCGTGCCCTGCTGCTCCAGGATCCCGATGGCGGCCGGGATGGCATCCGCCTTGGGCAGTCCGTCCAGGGAGCCGGAGTTGATCAGGGTTCCCTCGCCGGAGGTCGCGGTGCCGCTGACCGCGGGGTCTTCCTGGCCCGTGTCCAGCACGGCCCGGACCGGCAGGTCGAAGGTCCGGGCGAAGTCGAGGTCGCGCTGGTCATGCGCCGGGACGGCCATGATGGCTCCGGTGCCGTAGTCCGCCAGCACGTAGTCGGCCGCCCAGACAGGGAGCTTCTCGCCGTTCAGCGGGTTGATCGCGTAACGGCCGGTGAAGACGCCGGTCTTCTCCCGCTCGGTGGACTGGCGTTCGATTTCGGAGAGCGCCTTGACCTGTTCGCGGTACGCGTCCAGGGCGGCAGCGTGCTCCTGGCTGACGAGTTCGACGGCGATCGGCGCGTCCGCGGCGACCACGAAGAACGTCGCGCCGTACAGGGTGTCCGGGCGGGTGGTGAACACCGTAACGTCCTTGGCGGGTTTGCCGCCGTCGGCCTCGATCACAAAGGTGACGTGCGCGCCCTCGGACCGTCCGATCCAGTTCTTCTGCATGGCCAGGACACGTTCGGGCCAATGCCCGCGCAGTTCGTCCATGTCATCGAGCAGCCGGTCGGCGTAGTCGGTGATCTTGAAGTACCACTGGTTGAGTGACTTCTTGGTGACCGGGGTACCGCAGCGCTCACAGGCACCGTTGACCACCTGTTCGTTGGCCAGCACCGTCTGGTCCTTGGGGCACCAGTTGACCGGGGAATTCTTGCGGTAGGCCAGTCCGCGCTCGTGGAAGCGCTTGAAGAGCCATTGCGTCCAGCGGTAGTACTCCGGGTCGGAGGTATGGATCCGGCGGGACCAGTCGGCGGAGATGGCGTAGCGCTTGAACGATGCCGCCTGGGTTTCGATGTTGGCGTAGGTCCACTCGCTGGGGTGGGCGTTGCGCTTGATGGCCGCGTTCTCGGCGGGAAGCCCGAACGAATCCCAGCCGATCGGGTGCAGCACGTCAAAGCCCTTTTGCCGCAGGTAGCGCGCGACGACGTCGCCCATCGCGAACGCCTCGGCGTGGCCCATGTGCAGGTCACCGGACGGGTAAGGGAACATGTCCAAAACGTAGCGGCGTTCCTTGGAACCGTCATCGAGAGGCGTGAAGACTTTCAGGTCCTCCCAGACCTGCGGCCATCTGGCTTCCATTGCCGCAAAACTGTAGGCACCTTCCTCGGGGCCATCCGTTCCGACTCCTGCTGTTCCGGTTTCTGTCTCCGGCTGAACGCTCACTGCTGGCCTCTTCTGTTCTTCACGCCTGATTACCGTCAAGTCTGTACTACGGGGGCCCGTCGCGCTCGGCCCCTCCCCCTGCCGCCGTTCCCGAAAAGGGCCCAGACGCACAAAAGCCCCTCGACACGGAGGGGCGGCCGCTCGACAGTCCGAATTCTCCTCGGAACGCCGGGCGGCTAGCTAAGCAGAAGGATCGCACGCATAGAACCACTTTAGCGCCTTTGGCCGCGCCGCGGGTGGAGCATGGCCCGCCCCTCGATGATCGGCGGCCCAACGGGAAGCTGGCCGGGACGAAAGGCGGAGAATCCGGCGGGTCCGGGCAGCGCTCAAATTGTTATAAACCTAACACTGGGAAACAGCGGTACTTACTAATAATGCTATTTGCCGGGACGGCGAGTGCTAAAAGTTAGCGTGCGAGTAGTTTGCAGAAATAGGCAGGTAGCAGTTCTTGGCATCCGAGGGGTCCCAAGGGAGCCATCCACGTAGTCCCTGGACTCTCGTTGAATGCGTCCCTGGGCTCTCGTTAAATGCGCAGCACTGCATCTTTCTGACTACTCGAAACGCCCGTGGTTTCCGGTATTCCAGCGGCCTTGCCAACGCCCTCGAATAGGCACACTATTCTCCCAAGATCCCTGGGGGGGATTCACCAAATCTTGGGTTGAGGAGCCTGCCATGTATCCCTTCGACGTTTCAGTGCCGCGCAAATTAATTCTCCCAACGGAGCGCATCGACGCTACCGGCAGCCACCAGAAAATGGCCTAGCCATGTTTGGCTGGATAACCCGGTACAGTTTGCACTTCCGCATCCTCGTTCTCGCCCTCGCCGCCGGACTCATTGCCTTCGGCGTCGTGAACGTCCCCCGCATCGCAGTGGATACCCTGCCCGAGTTCGCACCGGCGCAGGTTGAGATCCAGACCGAGGCGCTGGGCCTTTCGGCTGTTGAGGTGGAACAGCTCATTACTTCCCCGATGGAGGCCGATCTCCTCAATGGAGTGGCCTGGCTGGATGAGATCCGGTCCAAATCCGTTCCGGGGCTCTCATCCATTGAACTCGTCTTCGAGCCGGGCACGGACCTGCTCCGTGCCCGGCAACTGGTGGCGGAACGGATGACCCAGGCGCACGCCCTGCCGAACGTCTCGTCCCCGCCGATGATCATGCAGCCGATGTCCTCCACCAGCCGCGTGCTGATGGTCCGGTTAAACTCCAAGCAGCTCTCCGGCATCGAGATGTCCGTCCTGGCACGCTGGAAGATCAAACCGCGCCTGGTCGGCATTCCGGGGGTAGCGAACGTATCCATTTGGGGCCAGCGTGAACAGCAGCTTCAGGTGGAGGTCACTCCCACCCAGCTGCGCGACCGGGGCATCACCCTGGAACAGATCATCAAGACCGCCGGCAACGCGGTCTGGGTCTCACCGTTGAGCTTCCTTGAGGCGTCCACTCCGGGCACCGGCGGATTCGTGGAGTCCCCCAGCCAGCGTTTGGGTATCCAGCACGTTCTTCCCATCCGCACCCCGGCGGACCTGGCCAAAGTCAGCGTGGAGGACGCGCCCGAGCCGATGATGCTGGGCGAGATAGCAAACGTCAAGGAAGACCATCAGCCCCTGATCGGCGATGCCGTCGTCGGCCAGGATGCAGGCCTGATGCTGGTCGTGGAGAAATTCCCGGGGACCAGCACGGTGGATGTGACCCGTGATGTCGAGGCAGCCCTGCAGGACATGGGACCGGGACTCACCGGCGTCACAATCGACACCAGCGTGTTCCGTCCCGCCACTGCCGTTCAGGACACCGTGGACGGTCTCGGTGTCGCGCTGCTGCTCAGCCTCCTGATCGCTGTGGCACTATTCTGGCTGCTCTTCCGCTCCTGGCGGGTCGCTGTGATCGCCCTGGTGGCCATCACGACGACGGTCATGACCGCGGCCGTAGTGCTCTACTCGCAAAACGCCACGCTCAACATCACGGTGCTGCTCGGCATTCTGCTCGGCGTTTCGGTGATCGTCGGTGACATTGTGGAGGACGTCCAGGCGCAGCGCCGCCGGCCCCTGACCACCGTGGCAACTGAAACCGAAGCCACGCTGCGGTCGCGCATAACGGACGCGGCCCGTGGCATCCGCACTCCGCTCTTCCACGCCTCAGTCATTATGGTTGTCGCGCTCATCCCGACGCTGTTTGTATCAGGTGTCGGCGGCTCCTTCTTCCAGCCGCTCTTCTGGTCGTTGGCGCTGGCCCTCGCAGCCGGGCTCCTGGTCGGCCTTTCCGTGACGCCGGTCCTGGCACAGATGCTGCTGCCCCGCGACACCGCCCGCCGGCCCGAGTCTGAGGCCGCCGGTCGTGCCCGTGCCCGCTACAACCGGGTCCTGGATGGCGCCCGTTCACGCCGCACCCTCAGCCTGGTCGCCGTTGCCGTCATCGGGGCCCTGGGCCTCGCCGCCGGATCCCAACTCGTGGCCAACCGGCCCATCGTCCCGACGCTTCCGGACAGGACCCTGCTGGTGCAGTGGGACACCATGGCCGGTACGTCCACTGACGAAGTCCGCCGGGTCGCCTCGAGGGCCTCGGAGGAACTGCGCGCGCTGCCGGGCGTGAGCGGCGTGGGCGGCCACATCGGCCGTGCCATCACCTCGGACCAGGTTGTCGGAAACAATTCCGCCGAGCTCTGGGTGTCAATAGCTGCGGACGCCGACTTCAGCGACACGGAGCAGGCAGTACGGGACGTGGTCCAGGGCTACCCCGGTATCTCCGATAACGTCACGAACTACTCGCAGCAGGAAGTCGGCAACATGCGCAGCACCCTGGAGCGGGGCTTCGCGGTGCGGGTCTATGGCACCGAGATGCCGATCCTGCGCGAAAAGGCCGAAGACGTCCGGAAGGCCCTGCAAAAGATCGACGGCGTCCAGAACCCGACGATCAACACCGCGGCGATGAACCCGATCGTGGAAGTCGAGGTCAATCTGGAGGCCGCCAACCGGGTGGGCATCAAGCCTGGCGACGCCCGGCGCGCCGCCGCGACCCTGATGCAGGGCGTCATCGTCGGCAACATGTTTGAACAACAGAAGGTGTTCGAAGTGGTAGTCCGTGGTGCGGCGAACGTCCGGGATGATCTCACCAGCATCCGCGAACTGCTCCTGGACACCCCCGACGGCGGACACGTCCAGCTCGGCGAGATCGCCGCAGTCCGGATGGTTCCCAATGAAGTAGTCATCCAGCACGACGCCACCTCCCGGCGGATCGACGTCGTAGCCGACATCGTCGGACGGCCCCTGGCCGACGTCCAGCGCGATATTGAAGCAGCCATAAAGCAGGTTCAGTTCCCGCTGGAATACCATGCCGAAATCCCCGCCAAATACGGTGAACTGCGGGCAGCTGACACGCTGGTGCTGTGGCTTGGAGCAGGGTCCCTCGTAGGCATCCTGCTCTTGCTCCAGACCGCGGTCCGGAGCTGGAAACTCGCACTCGCGGTCTTCCTGACCCTACCGGCGGCGCTGTCCGGTTCGTTTGTGGCCGCGTGGATCGGCGCGACGTCGATCTCCTGGCTGTCACTCACCGCCGTTGCTGCGGTGTTGGCCATCACGGCCCGCAACGCGGTGCTGCTGTCAGCACGGGCAGACGAACTATGGCGCTCGGCGCCGCAATCGTCCAGCACGGAAGTGGTTCTGACGGCGGCCCGCGAGCGGGTGTCGCCGGTCCTCAAAGCGGCACTCGTCACCGTCGCGGTCCTGATACCGCCGGCTCTGCTTGGCGGCAGTGTCGGCCAGGCCCTGATCGTCCCCATGCTGCTGATCATCGTCGGCGGCCTCATCACCGCGACGCTTGTGGCGCTGCTGGTGTTCCCCCTCCTGACCCTGTGGTTCGGTCCCCGCACCGCACCCGAAGAGTGGTCGGAAGTCTACGAAGCGGAAGTCCCCGTTCAGCCCGTCATGCAGGAAAAGGTGGAAGCAAAATGACCAGCCGAAAACCCCAACGGCGCCTACCCTTGGCGGCCGCTGTCTGTGCAGCTCTCGTGTTCTCCCTCCCGGCCTGCGCGGCGCCAACCGCCGCCCAGACGGCCGTCACTGAGGCCCCGGCCAAGGTGGAAAAGAACGCGGACACCGGCATCGCCAAGCTGACCCTGACCCAGCGGGGCGTGGATCGGCTGGAACTGAAAACCGAGCCGGTTACGGCCGGGGCGGGAACCGACATCACGCTGCCCTACGGGGCCCTGATGTACGACGCCAACGGCAAGACCTGGGTTTACACCAGCCCGGAACCGAGGGTCTTCGCGCGCCACGAGCTCACAGTGAGCAGGGTGGAAGCCGGCGTAGTCACGGCCACCGCCGGACCTCCGGTGGGAACGCAGGTGGTCACGGTAGGCGCGGCTGAGCTGTTCGGCGCCGAATTTAATACTGGCAAATGACATGCGCCGGATAGTCGCAGCCAGCCTCAGGTTCAGATCAATCATCATTGCGCTCGCCACGGCGATGATGGTTGTCGGCGGCGGGCAACTCAGCAGCGCCTCCGTGGACGTGTTTCCCGAGTTCGCGCCGCCCAAAGTCGAGGTCCAGACCGCCTGCCTTGGACTCACCGCCGCAGAGGTCGAGGAACTGGTCTCCGTTCCCCTGGAGGAGGCCTTCAACGGCATCGACGGCCTCGACCATATGAGGTCAAAGTCGGTTCCGCAGCTCTCCTCCATCGTGCTGGAATTCAAAAACGGCACCGATCTGCTCACCGCCAGGCAACTGGTGTCAGAGCGGATGGCAACCGTTATCCCGACCCTGCCCACCTGGGCCGCGCCGCCGCTGATGCTGCAGCCGCTGTCCTCGACCAGCAGGGTCATGAAGATCGGGATGTCCTCGGACACGCGCTCCCTGATCGAAATGTCCATGATCTCATACTGGAACGTCAGGGCCCATCTGCTCCGCGTTCCCGGAGTGGCCAACGTGGCGATCTGGGGTGAACGCCTCCAGATGCTTCAGGTTCAGGTTGACCCCAACAAGCTGGCGGCCCACAACGTCACGCTGGAAACCGTAATGACCTCCACCGGTGACGCCCTCGATGCGGGGCTGCTGCAGTACTCCCCCGGCGCGCTGATCGGAACCGGCGGAGCCCTCGATACACCCAGCCAGGCCTTGGGCATCCGCCACGTCCAGCCCATCACGTCGCCTGAAGAACTGGCGAAGGTGGCAGTGGAAGATCGTGGGGGCCAGGCCCCGCTCCGGCTTTCCGACGTCGCTACCGTCGTGGAAGATCACCAGCAGCTGATCGGTGACGCCGTCATCAACGGTGGTCCGGGGCTCATGCTGATCGTGGAGAAGCTCCCCTGGGGCAATACGCTCGAAGTCACGCGTGGGGTCGAAGAGGCGCTAAAGCAACTCGAACCGGGCCTCACCGGGATCGCGGTGGACACCACGATCTTCCGGCCGGCGACTTTCATCGAGGAATCACTGGGCAACCTGGGTGTGGCTCTTGTCCTCGGATGCCTCCTGGTCATCCTGGTCCTGAGCGTGTTCCTCTTCCAGTGGCGGACTGCGTTGGTCAGCGTGACGGCGATCCCGCTGTCCCTGATGGCCGCAGCACTGGTGTTGTATTGGACCGGAGGCACAATCAACACGATGGTGCTTGCGGGGTTGGTGATTGCCGTCGGGGTGGTGGTGGACGATGCCATCATCGACGTCGAAAACATCGTCCGGCGGCTCCGCCAGCACCGCGCCAGTGGCGGCACCGGAAGCACGGCCCGGGTGGTGGTCAACGCCTCGCTTGAGGTCCGGGGACCGATTGTGTATGCAACCCTGATCATCGTTGCCGCCACCGTGCCAATCTTCTTCCTGGACGGACTGACGGGGGCGTTCTTCCGGCCGCTCGCCACGTCGTACACCCTTGCGGTGATTGCGTCCATGCTGGTCGCGCTCACAGTCACACCGGCGATGGCGTACATCTTCCTGCGGAACGCCAAGCTGGAGGACCGCGATCCGCCGGTCGTCAGGGTACTCAAGCGCTGGTACGCCAAAGCGCTCCGGCCCATCGTCCGCCGTCCTGTGCCGGGATACCTTGCCCTGGGCGCGCTGGGCGTCGTCGGCATTGTGGCGGCCCCCCTGTTGGGCCAATCGCTGCTGCCGTCCTTCAAGGAACGGGACTTCCTGATGCACTGGCTCACGCAGCCGGGCACCTCCAACTCGGAGGAGGTCCGCGTCAGCCAGCTGGCCTGCAAGGAGCTCATGACGATACCGGGCGTGAACAACTGCGGGTCGCACATTGGACAGGCCTTCAACGCCGATGAGGTGGTGGGCGTCTACTTCGGTGAGAACTGGATCAGCGTCGACCCCGCGGTCGACTATGACGAAACCCTCGCGGCAGTCCAGGAAGTGGTTGATGGCTATCCCGGCATTGTCCGGGACGTCCAGACCTACCTTAAGGAACGCATCCGCGAGGTCCTGACCGGCACAGGTTACGCCGTCGTCGTCCGTGTATACGGTGACGACCTCACGATACTGAAGCAGGAGGCCGACAAGATCAAGACCATCCTGGGCGGCATCGAGGGGGCAGTGGGTGCGAAGGTCGCCCTCCAGGCCAACATTCCGCAGATCAACGTGGAAGTGAACCTGGACGCCGCGAACCGCTACGGGCTGAAACCTGGCGATGTGCGCCGCGCCGCGGCCACGATGATCGCCGGCGAGGAAGTGGGCGACATCTACCGGGACGGCAAGGCCTACGACGTCCAGGTCTGGAGCCCGCCGGAAACCCGGACCAGCGTCACGAGCATCGAGAACCTCCAGCTTGATACCCCGAGCGGGCAGAAGATCCGGTTGGCCGACGTCGCCACAGTGGCGGTCAAGCCCACCCCGAACGTCATCGAGCGTTCGGAAGGATCCCGGCGCATCGACGTCAGTGCCAATGTCAAGGAAGGCGATCTGGCGAAAGTTGTCGAGAACCTCGAGTCCCAGATGAAGTCGGTTGAGTTCCCGGTCGGCTACGAAGCGGTTACCCTCGGCGAATACGCAGAACGCCAGGCCGCCTCTCAGCGGCTGCTGCTCTACGCGATCGGCGCGGTCATCGTGGTCTTCCTGCTGCTCCAGGCGGCGTTCCGCAGTTGGCGGTTGGCGATTCTTGCCATCCTGACGCTGCCGGTGGCGCTGGTGGGCGGCATCATCGCAGCGCATTTGAGCGGCGGAATCCTCTCCCTCGGGTCGCTGGTCGGCTTCCTGACCCTGATGGGGATCGCGGCCCGAAACGGCATCCTGCTCATCAACCACTGCCAGCACCTGGAACAGTTCGAAGGGATGCCCTTCGGCCGGGACCTGGTGCTGCGTGGCGCGGCCGAACGGTTGTCACCGATCCTGATGACCACCCTCGCCACCGCGCTGGCCCTCGTGCCGCTCGTGGTCATGGGCAACATCCCCGGTCATGAGATCGAGCACCCGATGGCGGTGGTGATTCTGGGCGGCCTCGTCACCTCGACGCTGGTCAACCTGTTCATTGTCCCCTCGCTGTACCTCCGCTTTGCCAAGAAGGGTCCGGCCCGCCATCGCGGGCCACGCCAGCCCGAACCGGTCGCGGTCGGCTAGCCACCCGCCACCCATCATCCAAGAGAGAAGCCTGTGACATGCCTCTAGCAGGACAACGCTTCACCGCATACGGCTCGGCACTCCTGCTGGTGCTGGCCACGCTGACGGTGACGACGGCGGCTGCCGCCACCGCCGCACCGGGTCCAAAGGAGCTCTGCGGACCCGGCTCGGAGATCGACTTCGATCCCTGGGAATTCCCTGCCTCGCCGCGGATCAACAACAAATGGTTTCCGCTGAAGCCAGGGATGCAGTACACCACCGACGGCACCGTCACCTCGGCGGAAGGAACCAGCGCGCACAAGGTTGTCCATACCGTCACCGGCCTGACCAAGGTCATCGACGGGGTGAACACCCTGGTGATGTGGGACCGGGACTACTCCGACGGCGAGCTGGCTGAATCCGAGCTGGCGTTCTTCGCCCAGTCGGAGGATAACGACGTCTGGCTCTTCGGTGAGTATCCGGAGGAGTATGAAAACGGGGAGTTTGTGGGTGCGCCCAGCACCTTTATGAGCGGGATCGCCAAGGCACAGGCCGGAATCGCCATGCAGGCCCGTCCGAGGACCGGCACACCGGCGTATGTCCAGGCGTATGCGCCCACGGTTGATTTCCTCGACTGCGGCAACGTGATCGAAACGAACCAGCACGTCTGCGTCCCGACCGGATGCTACGACGATGTGCTGGTGATCGATGAATACAACCCGCTGGAACCGCCCGACGCCGGCCACCAGCGGAAGTTCTACTCCGCCGGCACCGGCCTCGTGCTGGTCACCGCAGTGGGCGGTGACCAGCAGGAGACCATGGACCTGGTGAAGATCCGCAAGCTCAGCGATGCGCAGCTCAGGAAGGTCAACGAGCAGGCACTGGAACTGGACAGGCGCGCCTATGAGGTCAGCAAGGATGTGTACGCCAAGACGCCTCCCGCCGTCGAGGTAGCTCCCCGGCGGCACCGGGACTGACCCGGGTTCCTCACCGGCGAAGAACAGGAAGAGCTCCGGCCAGCATTGCTGGCCGGAGCTCTCCTTGTGCCGGAAGGACCTACTTAACGTCGTCGTCGACCCAGTCCATGGACTTGGTGACGGCTTTCTTCCAGAGGCGCATCTGGCGCTCGCGCTCGGACTGTTCCATCTTCGGTTCCCAGCGCTTGTCCTCGGACCAGTTGGCGGAGCATTCGCCGAGGTCCTTCCAGAAGCCGACGGCGAGCCCGGCGGCGTAGGCGGCGCCCAGCGAGGTCGTTTCCACGACCTTGGGCCGGATCACCGGGACGCCCAGGATGTCCGCCTGGAACTGCATCAGCGCGTCGTTGGCGACCATGCCGCCGTCGACCTTCAGCTCAGTCAGCGGCACGCCCGAGTCGGCGTTGACGGCGTCGAGCACTTCGCGGGTCTGGAAGGCGGTGGCCTCCAGCGCCGCGCGGGCGATGTGGTTCTTGTTCACGAAGCGGGTCAGGCCGACAATCGCGCCGCGGGCGTCCGAACGCCAGTAGGGGGCGAACAGCCCGGAGAACGCAGGAACGATGTACACACCGCCGTTGTCCTCGACCGAAGCGGCAAGCGTCTCGACTTCCGGGGCGCTGCTGATCATGCCAAGGTTGTCCCGCAGCCACTGCACCAGCGACCCGGTGACGGCGATGGAGCCTTCCAGGGCGTAGTGCGGCGCGGCGTCGCCGAGCTTATAGCCGACCGTGGTCAGCAGCCCGTTCTTGGAGTGGACGATTTCCTCACCGGTGTTGAAGATGAGGAAGCAGCCGGTGCCGTAGGTGTTCTTGGCCTCGCCCGCGTCGAAGGCGGCCTGGCCGAACGTTGCCGCCTGCTGGTCGCCGAGGATGCCCGCGACCGGGACCTCGCGCAGCAGCTGCGAGGTGTGCACCGTGCCGTAAACCTCGGAGGAGGACTTGATGGCAGGCATCATGGACGCAGGCACTCCGAAGGCGTCCAGGATTTCCTGGTCCCAGGAGAGCGTCTCCAGGTCCATGAACATGGTCCTCGAGGCGTTGGTGACGTCCGTGACGTGGACTCCGCCGTCAGTTCCGCCGGTGAGGTTCCAGAGCACCCAGCAGTCGGTGTTGCCGAAGACCAGATCCCCGGCCTCGGCCTTGGCGCGGGCGCCCTCGACGTTGTCCAGGATCCACTTGATCTTGGTGCCCGAGAAGTAGGTGGCCAGCGGCAGGCCGACCTTCTGCTTGAACCGCTCCGGCCCCCCGTCCTTCGCCAGCTCATCGACGATCGACTGCGTGCGGGTGTCCTGCCAGACGATGGCGTTGTAGATAGCCTTGCCGGTTGTCTTGTCCCAGACGACGGCGGTTTCACGCTGGTTGGTGATTCCGACGGCGGCAATGTCGTGGCGGGTCAGGTTGGCCTTCGAGAGCGCGGAGCCGATCACCTCACGGGTGTTGTTCCAGATCTCGGCGGGGTCGTGCTCCACCCAGCCGGCCTGCGGGAAAATCTGCTCGTGCTCCATCTGGCCCGAGGAGACGATGTTTCCGCTGTGGTCGAACACGATGGCGCGGGTGCTGGTGGTGCCCTGGTCGATGGCGATTACGTACTGGTTCATGTTGACGTCCTTGTCGTGGGGCTGGCAGTTGAATGAGTGCGTACTTAGGCGTGGTTAGGTGTCTTAGGCTGCGGCCGCAATGATCGGCACCAAGAGGGCCACGAGACCGGCGAGGCCGCCACCGACCATCGGTCCAATGACCGGAATCCAGGAGTAGCTCCAGTCGGAGGATCCCTTGCCCTTCATCGGCAGCAGGGCGTGGGCGATGCGGGGGCCAAGGTCACGGGCCGGGTTGATGGCGTAACCGGTGGGGCCGCCGAGCGAGACACCGATGCCGACAACGAGCAGTGCCACCGCCAGCGGGCCAAGTCCCGACGGTGTCCCGCCGAAGGTCAGGATGACGAAGACCAGGACAAAGGTGCCGATGATCTCCGTGATCAGGTTCCACGGCGTGGAGCGGATGGCCGGACCGGTGGAGAAGACTGCCAGCTGGCTGGCGGGCTCCGGCTCGGCATCGAAGTGCTGCTTGTACGCCAGCCACATCACCACGGCGCCGAGGAACGCACCGAGCAGTTCACCGCCGAAGTAGGTGAGCGTGGAGACGAAGTCGACGGCAACGCCGGGTGCGTACTCCTTCTTGCCGTTGACCAGCAGGCCGAAGGTCACGGCGGGATTCAGGTGCGCCCCGGACTGGGCGGCGACGTAGACGCCGGAGAAGACGGCGATGCCCCATCCCCAGGTGACCATCAGGAACCCGCCGTTGTTGCCCTTGGTGCCTTTGAGTGCAACGTTTGCCACAACGCCGCAACCCAGCAGGGTCAGCATTGCGGTACCGAATACTTCGGACAGGAAAACTATTCCAAGAGACATCTTTGACTCCTCTAATTTTCTGTTGTCAGCCCCTCGCGAGTTTGAAGGGCTGTGGGGCCGGCGCCTGGTGGCGCCGCCGGCCGGCCACTGCGCCGGTCCCCCTGGGGGAACCACGCAGTCCCTGCGACCGGACGTTCCCCGTCCGGTCGAGGTCTATCAGGAGACCAGGCTGTGGACCTGGACGCCGTGGAATCGTTTGAGCACCTCCTGAGCGTGGCTGATCTCGAAGGACCGTGTTGCCGCGTCCCAGCCCAGCGGGCCGGAGAGGATGTCGGCAACCTCGTTCAGCAGCTCGCCGGTCACCAGTCCCCGGAAGGCCAGGGAGGTGCGGCGGATCAGGATGTCCACCAGGTGCCCGATCTGCTCGTTCCGGGCCATGAACTCCAATTCACGGACACTCAGTTCGCGGGTCGAGTGCAGGAGCCGGTCCGGGGCGGAACCCGGGCCGCCGTCGAGGTAGCTGATGACTTCCCCGGCGCGGGTGCCGTAGCGGGTCAGCAGTCCGGCGGTACGGTCCGCATCGCGGCCGGCGGCCATGTGCGCCTTGATCCAGCGCTGCACGCCGTCCGCGCTGGCCGGGAAGCCGGCGCCGCCGCCGATGGCGAGTTTCGCCGTCGAGAGCTTCCGTTCCACGCCGAGTTCGGCGAGCACGTCGTTGCTCAGGTGTTCGGCCAGGGCCCGGAAGGTGGTCCATTTGCCGCCGACGAGGCTGAACACGACGGCGCCGCCCTCCTGCCCGGGGATGCCGTCAGCGGAGCCGCCGGCACCGGCCCGGCGTTCGATCCGGTAGTCGCGGCTGACGAAGCCGGGCTGGGTGGCGTCGTGCCGGGGCAGCGGGCGGACGCCGGCGAACGTGTAGACGATCTGCTCCCGGTCCACCGTGATGTCCGGGAAGACGTGGCCGATCAGGTCGAAGAAATAGTCGATCTCAGCATCCGTGCACACGGCGTCTTCCGCCATGTCGGCGTCGACGTCGGTGGTGCCCACCAGGACCCGGTCGCCCATCGGATAGATCAGCACGATCCGGCCGTCGGTGTGTTCGAAGAAGATCTCGCGGCCGTTGCAGGCGTCCAGCAGTTCCGGATGGTCCAGCACGATGTGCGATCCCTTGGTGCCGCCCATAAAGGCCGACGGCGCGCCCATCGCCTGGTTGGTCAGGTCCACCCACGCGCCGGTGGTGTTGACGATGACGTCTGCGGAGAATTCGAACAGCTCACCGGTGAGCTCGTCGCGGAGTTCCACGATGCTGCCGGTCCGCCCGGGCCCTGCACCGTCCCTCACCGCGACGAGTGAGAGGTAGTTGCTGGCCCGGGCGTCGCTGGCGCCGGCGGCGCCCGCTTTCTCGCCGTCCTGCAGCACGTCCAGGGTCAGCCGCTCGGGGTTGTGGACGGAGGCGTCGAAGTAGGTGGCGGCGTACTTGATGCCGGGGTGCAGGCGCGGCAGTTCCGCCAGGGCCCGCTTGCGGCCGCGGAATTCGTGCCGGGGCACGCTGCCGCCATCACGGGAGAAGAAGTCGTACAGGCTCAGCCCGAGTTTGATCAGGAAGGCGCCGCGCTCCGTCGGCGCGCCCTGCTGCTTGTGGGTGAGGAAACGCAGCGGGGCCGCGAGGACACCGGAGAACGTGCTGAAGATGGGGATGGTGGTCTGCAGCGGCTTCACGTAGTGCGGGGCGATGCGCAGCAGCCGGTTGCGTTCCACCACCGATTCCCGGACCAGCCGGAACTCGCCGTTCTCGAGGTAGCGGATCCCGCCGTGGATCATGTGCGAGGAGGCGCCGCTGGCCCCCTGGCAGTAATCGCCGCACTCCACAAGGGCCACGTCCACACCCTGCAGGGCCAGGTCCCGGAACGTGCCCACTCCGTTGATGCCACCGCCGATGATCAGCACCTGCGCGTGGGGCCGCTTCCGCAGCTTCTGCACCGATGCTCGCTCGCCGGCCGTCGCCTGGTTGCGGGCTGAATCCTTCTGTCCCAAGAACTGCTCCTACTTTGCTGCTGTGCGGTGCGGCGCGCCGCGTGGCGCGGCGCCGTTCAACACTATTCTTTGGACTAATGGAAAATGGAGTCAAGCACTATGCACAAACGTGCAGAACGGAAATGGGATGACACCCTCACGCCACTCCGACGCCCTCCGCGCGGCCCAGTTGTATTACCTGCAGGACCTGACCATGGACGCCATCGCCCGCGAGCTCCGCACCTCCCGGTCCACGGTGTCGCGGCTGCTTTCCTCCGCCCGGGAATCCGGCCTGGTGCAGATCCAGATCCGCAGTCCGCTGGACACCGGACCCGAGCTGGCGAGCATGATCCGCGCCGAATTCAAGGTCGATGTGCACGTCGTCCCGGTGCTGGACACGCTCAATGAGGCGGAAACACTGGACCGTGTGGCCATGCAGGCCGCCCGCACCATCGGCCCCCTGGTCGACTCCAATGCCATCATCGGCGTCGCCTGGGGCTCCACCCTCAGCGCCGTCAGCCGGCACCTGACCCGGAAGATCACGCACGACAGCGTGATCGTGCAGCTCAACGGTGCAGGCAACATGCAAACCACCGGCATCACGTACGCCTCTGACATCATGCGTCGCTTTGGCAGCGCTTACGGGGCCCGGGTGGAGCAGTTCCCGGTGCCGGCGTTCTTCGACCACGCCGCGACCAAGAAGGCCATGTGGAATGAGCGCAGTGTGCAACGGATCCTCGACCTCCAGGCCCGGATGAGCATTGCCATTTTCGGCGTGGGATCGGTCGACGCCGACTACCCCAGCCACGTCTACGCGGGCGGTTACCTCGATGAGGACGACCTGAACGTGCTGGCCACTTCCGACGTCGTGGGAGATGTGGCCACCGTCTTCTTCCGGGCCGATGGCTCCGCGGACGGCATCGCCCTGAACGAGCGCTCCACCGGACCGGACCTGGCACAGTTGCGCCAGGTGCGCCGCCGCATCTGTGTGGTGTCCGGTGCCTCTAAGATCAACGGCCTGCGTGGCGCCCTTGCTGCGGGCCTGGCCACTGACCTGATCCTGGATGAGGCCAGCGCCCGGCGGCTGGTCAGCTTCGACGGGGCCGAGTCGGTAAAGTCGATGCTATGAAACCCTCGCCCCGGCTCAGCCTCAACAACGGTGTCCTGATCGACCAGTTGGGGTTCGGACTCTACAAAGTGCCTCCCGGCGATGCCGCCGGACTGGTGACCATGGCGCTCGAGGCCGGCTACCGGCATTTCGACACCGCCGCCATGTACGGGAACGAGACCGGCGCCGGCCGGGGCATTGGCTCGCTGTCCGGGTTCGTCAGCCCCGACGGCGCCCGCGGCGGCTCCGGCGAGGCCTCCCCCTCGCTCTCGCGTGAGGACCTGTTCGTCACCACCAAGCTCTGGAACGACGACCAGGGCTACGACGCCACACTGCGCGCCTTCGACACGTCCATGGCCAATCTCGGACTGGAATACGTGGACCTCTACCTGATCCACTGGCCATGTCCGCAGCGCGGGCTGTACGCCGAGAGCTACCGCGCCATGGAAACGCTGTACCGGGAAGGCAGGGCGCGGGCCATCGGCGTCTCGAACTTCCAGCCGGACCATCTGGACCGCCTGCTGCAGAGCGCGGAAGTCGTCCCCGCGGTCAACCAGATCGAACTGCACCCCTGGCTGCAGCAGGAGGAACTGCGCGCCCTGCACTCCGGGCTGGGCATCACTACCCAGGCGTGGAGCCCGCTGGGCCGCGGCCAGGTCCTGGCGGATCCGGTGGTGCTGGATCTCGCAGCAGCGCTCGGCAGGACCCCGGCGCAGGTCATCCTGCGCTGGCATGTCCAGCTGGGCAATGTCGCCATCCCCAAGGCCAGCTCGTACACCCGGATCAGGGAAAACCTGAACGTCTTCGGCTTCAGCCTCGACGTCGCCGCGATGGACGCCCTGGCCGGCCTGGAACGTGGCTTCCGCTCCGGCTCCCACCCGGACACCGTCAATTAGGACTGATCGAATGGAACCCGTGACCCTCGAGCCCTCCCCCGCGACGCCCCTGTTCAGCGCCGGACTGGAGGCCCGCACCCATGCCGCCGAAGTGGTCCTGGACGGCACCAGGGTCGCGTACTGGAGCTACGAGCCGGTCCGCGTGACGCCGGAGACCCGGACCATCCTGGTCATCCACGGCTTCCGCGGCGACCACCACGGCTTGCTCCGGGTCGCCGACCAGCTCTCCGAGATGCGGCTGATCATGCCGGACCTGCCCGGCTTTGGCAGCTCCGCCGCCTTCGCGGATGCCGAGCACAGCGTGGAGCGCTACGGCCGGTTCATCTCCGGCTTCATGGCGGCCCTCGGCCTGGGCAGCGATACGGTCCTGCTGGGGCACTCCTTCGGCTCCATCGTCGCCAGCCACTTCGTGGCGGCGAACCCCGGCACGGTCTCGGAACTGATCCTCATCAACCCGATCGCTGCCCCGGCCCTCGAGGGTCCCAAGGGGCTCATGACCAAGCTCGCCGTCCTGTACTACGAGGCTGCCGCGCGGCTTCCCCGCCGGCTGGGACAGGGCCTGCTGCGCAGCCAGCTGATCGTCCGGGTCATGAGCGAAACGATGGCGAAGACCCGGGACAAGCGGCTCCGCCGTTTTGTCCACGCCCAGCACAGCGCCTATTTCTCCGCGTTCGCCGACCGGGAAAGCCTGCTGGAGGCGTTCAAGGCCTCGGTCGGCAGCAACGTCGCGGAAGTCGCCCGCAGCCTGACCCTTCCGGTGCTGCTGATCGCTGGGGAGAAGGACGAGATCGCAATGCTGCCGGACCAGCACACATTGCTCGCCCTGCTGCCGGACGCGCACCTTGACGTGATCCCCGGCGTCGGCCATCTGATCCACTACGAGACCCCGGAGCCCGCCGCCGGCTTCATCCGCCGCTTCCTGAAGGACCATGCCGCGTGAAACTCCTGATCGATGCCCGCTTCACCCGGCTGGACCAGCACGACGGCATCAGCCGCTACGGGGCCAGCCTGATCGAGGCCACCGCGAAAATCGCCGATATCTCCATGCTGATCAGCGACGTCCGCCAGCTGGCACTGCTGCCGGATGTTCCCTACACGCTGATCAACAGTCCGCTGTCCCCGGCCGAGCTGTTTGTCGCCGGCACGATCAACCGGCTCGGCGCCGACGTGGTGGTGTGTCCGATGCAGACGATGGGCAGCTGGGGTCGGAAGTACGCCCTGGTGCTGACGCTGCACGACCTGATCTACTACGAACACCCCGCGCCCCCCGGCTTCCTGCCCGCTCCCGTCCGTGTGCTCTGGCGGCTCTACCACCAGGCGTTCTGGCCGCAGCGCCTGCTGCTGAACCGGGCCGACGTCGTCGCCACCATCAGTTCCACGACGGCGGCGCTGATCGCGAAGTACCGGCTCACCCGGCGTCCGGTCCGGATCGTCGGGAACGCCCCGCAGCACGGCCACACCCCGCGGGACCCGGGGGCGGGAGCGGACAAAACGCTGCTGTACATGGGTTCCTTCATGCCGTACAAGAATGTCGAGACCATGATCCGGGGCATGGCCGACCTGCCGGACATGAGCCTGCACCTGCTCAGCCGGATCACTCCCGAACGCCGGGCGGAACTCCAGGCCCTGGCACCGGCGGGCGCGGAGATCGTCTTCCACAACGGCGTGACCGACGCCGAGTACGAGGCCATGCTGGGACGCACCACGGCGTTGATCAGCCTCTCCCGGGCGGAGGGCTACGGGCTGCCCCTCGTGGAAGCCATGTCCCACGGCACCCCCGTGATCGCCAGCGACATCCCGATCTTCCGCGAGGTCGGCGGCGACGCCGTCAGCTATGTCCATCCGGATTCGCCCGCGGAGTTCGCCGCCGCGGTCCGGAAGCTCGAGGACCCGGATCTCTGGAAGGCCCGGTCCGGCCGTTCGGTGGAACGCGCCGCGGACTTCAGCTGGGACGAGTCCGCCCGCCGGCTGCTGGCCGCCGCGGAAGAGGCCCTGGCGCTGCGTGCCCGCCGTTCCGGGCGCGCGACGGGTCCGGCCCGGACGTAGAAGAACGAATCCATGCCGCACCCGCCGGTCCGCTGCGGGGGTCGGGGGTTGGCATCGGCGAACCCGCAGGGTACCGGTGACCCCGGTACTGTCCTGGCCGCGAACGGCCTAGAGCACGTCCACGCCGTCGAGCCGCAGCTGCACCGGGTCGTCGGTGCGTTTGGCGGCGGCGGCGACCTTGACTGCCCGCAGCACCCGGGTGACCTGGGCGGCCTGCGCGTACGGGATGAACAGCAGGGTCCGGACGTCCTCGGCGGCGCCCGCGGCACCCTTCTGGCCGGGCGCGCCGGCCAGCACGAGCGGCGCCGGGCCGGCGGTGCGCAGATCGATCCCCAGCGGGCCAAGCTGCTGCGCGACCGCCGCACCGAAATGCCCGACGGCGGTCCGGCCGCCGGTGATGGACGCGACCCGGACGGCCGGCGGAAGCTGCAGTTCCTGCCGCAGTGACAGTTCCCGCTGGGCGTACCCGGCGGGATCCCAGCGCAGCAGGGCCCCGACCCCGGCGGTGTCGTCCGCGGTGATGACGACCAGGCCGCCGTCGCCGGCGGGACGGACCAGGGCCGCGGCGTTGAACCAGCGCCGGACGGCGTCCTCCCCCGCCCGCAGGTTTTCGCGCCGCAGCAGCGAATCGCCGTCGAGCAGCAGGGCCGCCGCGTAGCCGCGGTCCGCGACCGGTTCGGCGCCGACCGTGGCCACGACCAGCGCCTTCGTGTCCGGAACCGTGGCGAGGACGCGGTCCCCGGAGGAGGTGATGACCGGCTTGCCCGGGAAGGCGCGGCCCAGTTCCTCGGCGGTCCGCAGGGCCCCGGTGGCGCCGCGCCGGAGCCGGACGCCGTTGCAGGTGCCGCAGCGCCAGGCCGGCGCCGGCGTCGAACACCAGCGGCACTGCGGCACGGCGGAGTTCCCGCTGGCTCCGGCGACCGCCAGCGGCCCGCTGCAGGCGGTGCAGCGGGCCGGTTCGCGGCAGTTGTCGCAGGCAAGGGACGGCGCGTAGCCGGCCCTGGCCACCTGGACCAGGACCGGGCCGCGTTCGAGTCCTTCCTTGGCGGCCCGCCAGGCCGCGCCGGGCAGCCGGGCGATCCTGGCCAGCGGATCGTGTTCGAGTTCGTAGCTGTCCGCGGTGTTCAGGACCCGCGGGACGGTCCGGCGGACGACGGCGCGGTCCGCTTCCACCGGCCACGCCCAGCCGGCCTCGACGAGGCGCTGCGTTTCGGTGCTCCGGGTGTGCGCGGCGAGCAGGCAGGCGGTGCCCTCCTGCGCGGCGCGCAGCAGCAGGACTTCGCGGGTGTGGGCGTAGGGTGAGCGCTGTTCGATGTGCAGGTCGTCGCCGTCGTCCCAGCAGACCACCAGGCCAAGATTGCCGACCGGGGCGTAGGCGGCGGACCGGGTGCCAACGGCAACCCCGGCGGCGCCGCTGAGGATCCGCAGGAAGCTGCGGTAGCGCGGGGTCTGGCCGTCGTCCGCGGTGAGCCGGGCGACGTCCCCGGCGGGCAGGAGCTGCAGGAGGGCGCCTTCGACCCGGTCCAGGTCCCGGTAGTCGGGCACAACGACGATGGCACCGCGGCCGGACAGCCGGACGGCGGCGACGGCCTCGGCGATCATCCGGGGCCAGCCGCCGGGGCCGTGGCCCTGCAGCGCGGCCAGCACGGCGCGCGGCGACTCCCCCGCGCTGAGATGCTGCAGGAAGGCCGGACCGTTGCGGTAGGGCGCCCAGCTGGAGGCCTCGAGACCGCCCGGGATGGCGGCGCCGGTGTCGGCCCCATCGGCGAAGAGGGACGGATCCAGGGTCCCCGCCGGGGCCAGTTCCTTTTCGAGTTTCGCCATCCGCGGGGGCACTGCAACGCGCAGCACATCGCTGACGCTCCCGGCGTAGCGCGCCGCGACGCGTGCGGCGAGTTCCGCGACGGCGGCGGCCAGCACGGGGACCGGGGAGACCACCTTGTGCAGCGGCACGAGGGGGTGGCCGGCGTCGGATTCCGCCGCCCGGTCCGTGAGGTAGCCGGCAAGTTCCTGGCCGTTGAACTTCACTTTCACCCGGACCCCGGGCTGCGCCGCGGCATCGAGCGCGGCGGGCACGCTGTAGTCGAAGGGCCGGTCCAGGTGCGGGAGGGAGGACTCCAGCCGGACCCGCGCCACCGGCAGGTGGGCTGCCAGTGCGGGGCCGGGCGCGGCGGCCGCGGACGCCGGAAAGCCGTGCAGCAGCGAGAGCTGGAAGGGCTCGTCCGGCGCGCTGCTCTGGACCGGGCTCATCGTTTGTCTCCTCCGCTCAGCAAAAGTTCAGTCCCGGCCCGGTAAGCGCCGGCGCAAACCGCCAGACCAGCGTTGCCGGCTCAAACGTCGGCCCGGCCGGGCCGGCCCAACAAAGAATAGCCAGGCCGCCGGAAACGGCGGCCTGGCTACAGCACATCACGGCGCAGTGACATTTATCCCAGGCTGCCTTCAGGCAGTGGCGGGACGGTTCAGGCGTTGAAGAATGCCTTCAGCTCGTCGACCCGGTCCAGCCGCTCCCAGGTGAAGTCGGGATCCTCGCGGCCGAAGTGGCCGTGCGCGGCGGTCTTGGCGTAGATCGGGCGCTTGAGGTCCAGCGCGTCGATGATGGCCCGCGGGCGCAGGTCGAAGATCTCGGCGATGGCAGCACTGATCCTGGCCGGGTCCACGGTCTCGGTGCCGAAGGTCTCCACGTACGTTCCGACCGGGCGGGCCTGGCCGATCGCGTAGGCAATCTGGATTTCGGCGCGCTTGGCGAGACCGGCAGCGACCACGTTCTTGGCTACCCAGCGCATCGCGTAGGCCGCCGAGCGGTCCACCTTGGACGGATCCTTGCCGGAGAAGGCCCCGCCGCCGTGGCGGGCCATGCCGCCGTAGGTGTCAACGATGATCTTGCGCCCGGTGAGGCCGGCGTCACCGACCGGGCCGCCGATAACGAAGGCACCGGCCGGGTTCAGGATGTTCCGTGCCCGGGAAATGTCGAGGTTGGACACGGCCATGACCGGGGCCACGACGTAAGCGGCGAGGTCGGCGCGGAGCTGGTCCAGGCTGGCGCCCTCTGCGTGCTGGCTGGAGATGACGACGGTCTCGACCGAGACGGGCCGGTCGCCGTCGTAGCCGACGGTGACCTGGGTCTTGCCGTCGGGGCGCAGGTAGGCGAGCTCGCCGCTCTTGCGGACCTCGGTGAGACGCTCGGAGAGGCGGTGCGCGAGCCAGATCGGAACCGGCATGTAGGACGGGGTCTCGTCGCTCGCGTAGCCGAACATCAGGCCCTGGTCGCCGGCGCCCTGGAGGTCGTAGTCGTCCTCCTGGCGCCCTTCGCGGGCTTCCAGCGAATTGAAGACGCCCCCGGCGATGTCGTTGGACTGCTGCCCGATCGACACGGACACACCGCAGCGGGCGCCGTCGAATCCGTTGGCGGAGGAGTCGTAGCCGATGCCCAGGATGGTTTCCCGGACGATCTGCGGGATCTCGACGTAGGCGTCAGTGGTCACTTCACCGGCGACGTGGACCAGCCCGGTCGTGGCCAGCGTCTCCACGGCGACCCGGGACTCGGGGTCCTTGGCCAGCAGGGCGTCGAGGATCGCATCGCTGATCTGGTCACAGATCTTGTCGGGGTGTCCTTCGGTCACCGACTCGGACGTGAAAAGCCGGAGCGAGGCGGGCGTGGACCCGTGGAAATCAGGAATGTGCAGCGGTAAAGTCACTCAACTACCTTACTGGTTGGAAAACGGACGTCCGGCGGCGTGTGTCCCCGTGCTAAGGAGACGTCGCTTACGCACGATCAGGCCGGAGGGACAACCCGGCTCAGCTCGGCGCTGATGCGGTCGATCACGGCAGCCGCAACATCGGATTTGGAACCCGACGCCTCTTGGGGTTCGGAGCCGGACCGGGCAAGGATGACTACGGAATTGGTGTCCAGGCCGAACACCTGGTCCTGGCCCACGTGGTTGACCACCAGCAGGTCACACGCCTTGCGGCGCAACTTGGCGGCGGCATATTCCAGCACATCCGCGTCGGCGTCGCCGGTCTCCGCGGCGAAGCCGACGATCAGCTGGTTGCGGGAGGCGGCGTCGCGGATCTCGACAAGTTCCCGCAGGATGTCCGGGTTCCGGACCAGGGAGATGACGGGATCCGCCCCGTCGTCGCGCTTCTTGATTTTCGTCCCGGACACGTCGGCGGGGCGGAAATCGGCGACGGCGGCGGCCATGATGATGACGTCGGAATCGGCGGCAGCGTGCAGGGCAGCCTTGCGGAGCTCCAGGGCGGTCTCGACCCTGACGACATCCACGCCGGCCGGCGGCGGAACGTCCATGTGGGCGGCCAGCAGCCGGACCTTCGCGCCGGCGTCGCGGGCGGCGGCGGCCAGCGCCACTCCCTGCTTGCCGGAGGAGCGGTTTCCGAGGAAGCGGACGGGGTCCAGCGGCTCGCGGGTGCCGCCGGCGCTGATCGTGACGGTGAGACCGCCGAGGGGACGCGGCGCCGCGGATGGCGGCGCACCAAGGGCAGAATCCGACGCCGGCAGTGGCGCGGTCGCGGGGACCCCCGGCGCACCGGCGAGGGCCAGCGCCGCTTCGAAAATGGCTTCCGGTTCGGGCAGCCGGCCCGGACCGGAGTCCGATCCGGTCAGCCGGCCGGAGGCGGGTTCCAGCACGGTGACGCCCCGGCTGCGGAGGGTCTCGACGTTGGCCTGGGTCGCCGGGTGCTGCCACATCTCGGTGTGCATGGCGGGGGCCATCAGCACCGGGCAGTCACCGGCCATCAGCAGGGTGTTGGTCAGCAGGTCGTTGGCCTGGCCGCCGGCGGCGCGTGCCAGCAGGTCAGCGGTGGCGGGGGCCACCACGATGAGCTCGGCCTCGTGGCCGAGGCGGACGTGGTTGACGGTGTGCACCTCGTCGAAGACGCTGTTGCTGACCGGATGCCCGGACAGCGCCTCCCAGGTGGCGACCCCGACGAAACGCGTCGCGGCCTCCGTGGGGATGACGGTGACGTCATGGCCGGCTTCAGTAAAAAGCCGGAGGAGCGAAGCCACCTTGTAGGCGGCTATCCCTCCCCCGACTCCGAGGACTATGCGCACGTGGCCTCCGCCTGCGTCTGCGAAACTACTCTGCAGGTTCGATCGGAGTGGAAACGAGCTTGCCTTCGTTGATTTCGCGCAGCGCGATGGAAAGCGACTTCTCGTTCAGCTTGGTGTCGACCAGCGGGCCGACGTACTCGAACAGGCCCTCGTGCAGCTGGGCGTAGTAGGCGTTGATCTGACGGGCGCGCTTGGCGCCGAAAATCACCAGTCCGTACTTCGAATCGGCAGCCTTCAGCAGCTCGTCGATCGGCGGGTTGATGATGCCTTCAAGGTTCGTGGACACGAATTCTCCAAATTCTAGCGGGCCGATACGTCCCGGCGCCTAGCGCGGGTTCGGGGTCAGCCCCATGAGTGAAACTAGCTCGTCCGCTGCCCGTCGAATGTCATCATTGATGACGGTGTGGTCAAACTCCGGTTCAGCGGCAAGCTCTAGTTTAGCTGTTTCCAGCCGCTGCTGCTGTTCCTCCGCTGTTTCCGTGCCGCGTCCCACCAGGCGGCGGACCATTTCGTCCCAGCTGGGGGGCGCCAGGAAGACGAACTGGGCCTCCGGCACGGCCTGCTTGACCTGCCGCGCGCCCTGCAGGTCAATCTCCAGCAGGACGGACCTGCCATCGGCAATCGCGGCGTCCACGCTGCTGCGCAGCGTGCCGTAGCGGTTGCGTCCGTGGACCACGGCCCACTCCAGGAGTTCCCCGTTCGCAACCAGGGAATCAAATTCCTGGGCGGACTTGAAGAAATAGTGGACCCCGTCGATTTCGCCGGGCCGCGGGGGGCGGGTGGTCGCGGAGACGGAGAGCCAGACGCCGGGGTAATTGTCCCGGATGTAGGTGGACACGGTGCCTTTGCCAACAGCCGTCGGGCCGGCGAGGACTGTCAGTCCCGGTTTGTTGCTCACATATTCCTTAAAGCGGGGGTGTCAGCGCGGCGGAGCCTGCTGTTTGTCGTCTATAAAATCTACCAGCGCCTGGCGCTGGTGAATGCCCAGGCCGCGGACCCGGCGCGACGCGGCGATGCCGAGCTGTTCCATAATTGCCGCGGCCCGCACCCGCCCGATGCCTGGCAGCGACTCCAGCAGTTCAACAATCCGCATCCGGGCGATCGCGTCGTCGGTTTCCCCGGCGCTGAGCAATTCCCTGATCGTCAGCCTGCCCGACTTCAGCCGGTCCTTTGCAGCGGCCCGGGTGGTCCTGGCGGCGGCGGCCTTGGCGAGGGCGTCGGCACGCTCCTGCGGAGTGAGGGGTCGCAAACTCACTGAATGCCTCCCTGCAGTTGTCGGACTGACCGCGTACGGCCCGTCCGGGCGGGCCGAACAGTGCTCCGGCCGGTGACGCGGACCTGTCCTGAACCTACCGTCTGGGCCAGGCAGAAATCAATGGAGAGCTCCGGCGGCTCCGGCGGCGGCTGTCACTGCGGCGCGAGGTCCCCGTAGAAGTAGGATGCCGTCACTCCGCCGTCCATGAGGAAGTCGCGGCCGGTGATGAACGCGCCGTCGCGGCCCATCAGGAGCGCGCCTACCGTGCCGACCTCGTCGGGAGTTCCACCCCGTCCGGCCGGGGACAACTCGATCATCCGCCGGTATCCCCCGCCGCGCGGTCCGGTGAGCTCATCCTTGGCGAGCGGGGTGAAAATGATGCCGGGGCTGATGGTGTTGACCCGTGCGCCCCGCTTGCCCCACCGGACGGCCTCGGCCATTACGCGCAGCGAGTTGCCGCGCTTCGCCAGCTGGTAGGCGTGCAGGGAGTCTGAGACCTGCTCCGGCTGAAGCATGGGCAGCGCCAGCAGTTCGTCGGCAGGCGTCGTCGCGAGGGCAGCGTCTTCTTCGGCAGTCAGGGCACCCAGCCGGTGTCCTGACTGCGAGGCGATCACGACGCCGGCGCCGCCGCGGGCGATCACGTTGCCGAACTCCTCGAGCAGCACGGCCGTCCCGTACAGGCCCACCGCCAGGATGGTCGACGGCGACGCCTGGCTCGGTGAGACGCCGGCGGCGTGGATGACGCCGGTGACGTTGCCGAAGGCCGTGGCGGCCTCGACCAGGGCGTGAACGGACGCCCGGGAGGACACGTCGACGGTCCGGGTGCTGACCTCGAACCCGGCGTCGCCCAGCACCTGGGCCGCGGCGGCGGCGTTTCCCTGGTCCAGGTCCGCCACCACAAGCTGCGCGCCCGCGCTGACGCGCCGGGCGATGGCCTGGCCGATCGACCCGGCTCCGATAAGAACGATGATCTCGCCCATGATGATCTCCTGTTCGGTGGCACTGGACTGCCCGCGGTCCACTGCGCGGTGAAGGTCTGTTCCTCCACTGCCAGCCTAGGAGCCGTCAACCGTGGGCGGGAGGAACTGGCAGTACCTGTATCAGCAGTCCCTTCCACCCGGGGATTGACTCCTGTTGGATGGAGCTCAACCGAAGGTCCCTGTCCTCCCACAGCGCGGAGCACCCGCGAAAGGAAGCTTCTTATGGCCACCTGGCTCATCACAGGATGCTCGACCGGATTGGGCCGCGCCCTCGCCCGGGCCGTGCTCGCCGACGGCCACCACGCCGTCGTCACCGCCCGGAACGTCACCACGGTGCAGGACCTCGCGGCCGGGTACCCCGACACGGCCCTGGCCCTGCCCCTCGACGTCACCGACAAGGAACAGATCAGCTCAGTGGTGCAGCAGGCCCGGTCCCGCTTCGGCGGCATCGACGTGCTGGTCAACAGCACCGGCTACGGCTACCGCGCCGCGGTCGAGGAAGCGGACGACACCGACGTCCGGTCGCTGTTCGACACCAACTTTTTCGGCGCCGTCGACATGATCAAAGCAGTCCTGCCGGAGATGCGCGAGAAAAGGGCCGGCTCCATCCTGAACGTCTCCTCCATCGGAGCGCGCATGTCACCGGCCGGATCCGGCTACTACTCGGCCAGCAAAGCGGCTCTGGAGGGCCTGTCCGGATCCCTTGCCAAGGAACTGCGGCCGCTCGGCATCAACGTCACCGTCATCGAGCCCGGCGCGTTCCGCACCGACTTCGCCGGCCGCTCCCTCACCCAGTCCGCGACGGCGATGCCCGCCTACGCCGAGACAGCCGGAAAGCGGCGCAAGGAGAACGACACGGTCCACGGCACCCAGCCCGGCGACCCGGCCAAGGCCGCTGCCGCCATCCTGGCGGTCGCCGAAAGTGCGGAGCCGCCGGCGCTGCTGGTGCTCGGCCGGGACGCTGCTGACGCCTTTGCCGCCGTCGCCCAGGCTGAGCGCGCGGATCTGGACCGCTGGCGGGACCTCAGCCTGGGCACGGGCATGGACGGTTCCGCTTAGGCCGTCCGGCACCCTTGGCGGCGCGTTGCCCTTAGACCGTCCGCAGGGACTCGAGCGTCCGTTGGGCGGCGTCCCGCAGCCCCTGGAGCCCCGGTCCGGCGCCGAGGATGTCCCTGCTGGAGGTGCCCAGCACCTGGCCGTAGGCGCTGCCAAAGGTGCGGCGCAGGTCTGCTGCCGTGGCGCCCTGCGCCCCGAGGCCCGGGGCGAGGATGGGGCCGCGCACCGCGGCTAGGTCCAGGCCAAGGTCCGTGAGCGCCGAGCCGACGGTGGCGCCGACGACGAGTCCGGCGGACCCCAGCTCCCCGGCGTACCGCCGGTTCTCCGCGGCTGCCGCCTGGACTATCCGCCGGGCGACGGAGTCCGCCCCGCCGACGTGCTGGACAGAGGCGCCCTCCGGGTTCGAGGTGAGCGCCAGGACGAAGACGCCGCGGCCGGTCTCGGCCGCGAGGTCCAGGGCCGGCCGGAGCGACTCGAAGCCCAGGTACGGGCTCAGGGTGACCGAATCGGCAGCCAGGGCAGACCCGTCCCGCAGCCAGGCGTCGGCGTAGGCGGCCATGGTGGAGCCAATGTCACCGCGCTTCGCGTCGGCAATGCTCAGCACCGAGGCCTCCGCCGCCGCAGCGAGGGTGCGTTCCAGCACGGCCAGGCCGGCCGAGCCGTGCCGCTCATACAGTGCCACCTGCGGTTTGACCGCGGCAGCGAGCGAAGCCACCGCCTCCAGGACGGTGAGCGAGAAGCGCTCCAGCCCGGCGACGTCGTCGTTCAGGCCCCAGCTGTGCAGCAGCGCCGGGTGCGGATCAATCCCTACGCACAGCGGACCCAGGTCCGCCATGGCCCGGCCCAGCCGGGAGCCGAAGGACTCCCGGCCGGCGGGCGGCGTGACAGCCTCAGGCATGTGAGGCTGTTTTCTGCGCGGCTGTGTTCTGCGCCTCCGCTGCCTGGGAGACGCGTTCCTGCGAGGCAAACAGTGCAGCGGCGTGCTCCTGCAGGCTGGTGACCGACCACTCGTAAGTGCGCTGCGCCTCGATCGCCTGGACTGCGGCGTTGAACTCGGCCACGGTCGTGATGCAGGGGATGCCGATCGACGTCGCCGCGGCGCGCAGTGCGTAGCCGTCGCTGCGGGCTTCGCCGCCCGAGGGGGTGTTGAAGACCATGTCAATTTCACCGGCAACGATCAGGTCCGCGATAGTGCCCTCGCCCTCGGCGCTGGAGCCCTCGGCGACCTTCCGGACCGGCGTGGCCTGGATGCCGTTGCGGCGCAGCACATCGGCGGTGCCGCCGGTGGAGACGATCTCGAAGCCGAGGTCGACGAGCCGCTTGACGCCCATGATGACCGAGCGCTTGTCCCGGTTGGCCACGGACACGAAGATCTTGCCCTCGGTGGGCAGCGCGTTGTTCGCGGCGGCCTGGCTCTTGGCGAAGGCGGTGTCGAAGTGCTTGTCGATGCCCATGACCTCGCCGGTGGAGCGCATTTCCGGCCCGAGCAGCGAGTCCACCACCTTGCCTTCGGGGGTGCGGAAGCGGCTGAACGGCAGCACCGCTTCCTTGACCGAGACCGGGGCGTCCAGCGGCAGCGTGGAGCCGTCACCGGTCTCCGGCAGCATCTTGTAGGCGGTGCGGAGCTGGTGGATCGTGACGCCGGTGCCGATCAGGGCTGCCGCCTTCGCCATCTGAACGCCGGTGGCCTTGGAGACGAATGGGACGGTGCGTGAGGCCCGCGGGTTGGCTTCCAGGACGTAGAGCACGTCGGAGGCGAGGGCGAACTGGATGTTGATCAGCCCGCGGACCCCCACCCCCTCGGCGATCGCCAGCGTGCCGGCCCGGACCCGGTCCAGCACGTCGTTTCCCAGCGTGATCGGCGGCAGCACACACGCCGAGTCGCCGGAGTGGATACCGGCCTCCTCGATGTGCTCCATGATGCCGCCGAGGTACATCTCGGTGCCGTCGTACAGGGCGTCGACGTCGATTTCGACGGCGTCCTCGAGGAACCGGTCGATCAGCACCGGGTGGTCCGGCGTGATTTCGGTGGCGTTGGCGATGTAGCGGGAGAGGTTGGGCTCGTCGTAGACGATCTCCATGCCGCGGCCGCCGAGCACGTAGGACGGGCGGACCAGGACCGGGTAGCCGATCTCGTCGGCGATCTTCTTGGCGTCCTCGAAGGACACCGCGGTGCCGTTCTTCGGCGAGATCAGGCCGGCCCGGTCGAGCACCTGGGAGAAGGCGCCGCGGTGCTCGGCGAGGTCGATCGCTTCCGGGGAGGTGCCAAGGATCGGCACGCCGGCGTCGGCGAGCTGCTGGGCAAGCTTAAGCGGGGTCTGGCCGCCGAGCTGGACGAAGACGCCCATCACGCCGCCGGTGCGTTCCTCGGCCGCGATGACCTCGAGGACATCCTCCAGGGTGAGCGGCTCGAAGTACAGCCGGGTGGAGACGTCGTAGTCCGTGGAGACAGTCTCGGGGTTGCAGTTGACCATCACGGTCTCGTAGCCGGCCTTGCGCAGCGCCATCGAGGCGTGGACGCAGGAGTAGTCGAACTCGATGCCCTGGCCGATCCGGTTGGGCCCGGAGCCGAGGATGATGATGGACGGCTTCGCGTGCAGCGCCACTTCATCCTCCTCGTCGTAGGAGGAGTAGTGGTAGGGCGTGTATGCGGCGAACTCGGCGGCGCAGGTGTCCACGGTCTTGTAGACCGGGCGGATGCCGAGGGCCTGCCGGACGCCGCGGACGACGGCCTCGGAGTTGTGCGTCAGGGCGCCGATCTGTTCGTCGGAGAAGCCGTGGCGTTTGGCGCGGGTCAGCATCTCCGGGGTCAGGGCCGCGGCCTTGCGGATCTCGACGGAGATCTCGTTGAGCAGCTGGAGCTGGTCCAGGTACCAGGGGTCGATCTTCGTCGCTTCGAAGAGCTGCTCCACGGTGGCGCCGCCAAGCAGGGCGCGCTGGACCTGGTGCAGCCGGTCCGTGGTGGGCCGCTTGGACTTCTCGATCAGCTGCGGGACTTCCCATTCCGGGACGTGGCTGAAGTCCAGCTGGGAGCCCTTCTGTTCGAGGGAACGCAGCGCCTTCTGCAGTGCCTCGGTGAAGTTCCGGCCCATGGCCATGGCCTCACCCACCGACTTCATGGTGGTGGTCAGCGTGGGGTCGGCGGCCGGGAACTTCTCGAAGGCGAAGCGCGGGACCTTCACCACAACGTAGTCCAGGGTCGGTTCGAAGGAGGCCGGGGTCTTCTGCGTGATGTCGTTCGGGATCTCGTCCAGGGTGTAGCCGAGCGAGAGTTTGGTGGCGATCTTGGCGATCGCGAAGCCGGTGGCCTTGGAGGCCAGGGCGGAGGAGCGGGAGACGCGCGGGTTCATCTCGATCACGATGACGCGGCCCGTGTCGGGCTCGACGGCGAACTGGATGTTGCAGCCGCCGGTGTCGACGCCGACTTCGCGGATGACGGCGATGGAGATGTCGCGCAGGCGCTGGTATTCGCGGTCGGTCAGGGTCAGGGCGGGGGCGACGGTGATGGAGTCGCCGGTGTGCACGCCGACCGGGTCGAAGTTCTCGATGGAGCAGACGACGACGACATTGTCGTTCTTGTCGCGCATCATCTCGAGCTCGTATTCCTTCCAGCCCAGGATGCTTTCTTCGAGCAGCACTTCGGACGTGGGGCTGTACTGCAGGCCCTGGCCGACGATCCGGCGGAGGTCGTTCTCGTCGTAGGCGAGTCCGGACCCGAGTCCGCCCATGGTGAAGGAGGGCCGGACCACCATCGGGTAGCCGAGGTCCCCGGCGGCGGTGATGGCCTCGTCGATGGTGTGGATGATGTGGCTGCGGGCCGATTCGGCGCCGCAGCGTTCCACGACGCCCTTGAACTTTTCGCGGTCCTCGCCCAGCTCGATGGCGGCGATGTTGGCGCCGATCAGTTCGACGTTGTACTTCTCCAGCACGCCGTTCTTGTCCAGGGCGATGGCCGTGTTCAGGGCGGTCTGCCCGCCCAGCGTGGGCAGGAGCGCGTCCGGGCGTTCCTTGGCGATGATCTTCTCGACCACCTCGGGCGTGATCGGTTCGATGTAGGTGGCGTCGGCGAACTCGGGGTCGGTCATGATGGTGGCCGGGTTGGAGTTGACGAGGATGACGCGGAGGCCTTCCTCCTTGAGGACGCGCAGTGCCTGGGTGCCGGAGTAGTCGAATTCGGCGGCCTGGCCGATCACGATCGGGCCGGAACCGATGACCAGGACGCTCTTAAGGTCAGTTCTCTTGGGCATTACTTCGTGTCCTCAGTCTTGGAGTCGGTGGCAGTCTTTGTCTTGGAGGCAGTGTCCGCCATCAGCTCGATGAAGCGGTCGAAGAGGTACGCGGCGTCGTGCGGGCCGGCGGCGGCCTCCGGGTGGTACTGGACCGAGAAGGCCGGGATGTCCAGGCAGGACAGGCCCTCGACGACGTCGTCGTTCAGGCTCACATGGCTGACCTCGACGCGGCCGAAGCGTTCCTCGGGGGCCTGCGTGGCGCCCTCGAGCGGGGCGTCGACGGCAAAGCCGTGGTTCTGCGAGGTGATCTCCACCTTGCCGGTGCGGCGGTCCATCACGGGCTGGTTGATGCCGCGGTGGCCGTAGCGCAGCTTGTAGGTCCCGAAGCCCAGGGCCCGGCCCAGGATCTGGTTGCCGAAGCAGATGCCGAAGTAGGGGATCTTCTCGTCCAGGACCGAGCGGAGCAGCTTGACCTGGTTGTCGGCGGTCGCCGGGTCGCCCGGGCCGTTGGACATAAAGAAGCCGTCGGGGTTGACGGCCTGGACATCGGCCAGGGTCGCGGTGGCCGGCAGCACGTGCACCCGGACGCCGCGCTCGGCAAACCGGATGGGGGTCATCCGCTTGATGCCCAGGTCGATCGCGGCGATGCTGAACCGCGGTTCGCCGTCCCAGCCCCAGTCCCCGGGTTCCACGGTGTAGGCCTCGTCGACACTGACTTCCTCGGCCAGGCGGGAGCCTTCCATCGGGGCACTCGCCAGGACGGTGTCCACGAGTTCCTGGTCGGTGGCGCGGACGGCGTCGCCGGAGAAGATGCCGGCGCGCATGGTCTTGTGCTCGCGCAGGTGGCGGGTGATCGCGCGGGTGTCCACGCCCTGGATGCCGACGATGCCCTGTTCGAGAAGCTCATCGTCCAGGGACCGTTCGGAGCGCCAGTTGGAGGGGCGGCGGGCCGCGTCGCGGACGATGTAGCCGGCCACCCAGATCCGCCGGGATTCGGCGTCGTGCTTGTTCACACCGGTGTTGCCGATGTGCGGGGCGGTCTGGACCACGAGCTGGCGGGCGTAGGAGGGGTCCGTGATGGTTTCCTGGTAGCCGGTCATGCCGGTCGCGAACACGGCCTCGCCGAGGGCGGTTCCGGTGGCGCCGTAGCTGGTGCCGCGGAAGATCCGGCCGTCCTCGAGCACGAGGGCTGCCGGCGTGGATGCTGCTGCTGTCACTTCTGTCTTCACTGCTGAAACTGCTGTTGCTGAAACTTCGTTGGTTTCCGTCACGTCGTTACTTTCCACTATCGGCATCGGCCTGGGGGGCCGCGGGGATCAAATTTTGCAGGGCGTTGAGGAGGAGGGTTTTGTCGTCGGCGTTCCGGGTGCGGAATCCGGAATCCAGTTCGCGGCTGCCGAGCATCCAGCTGAGCACCAGCAGTCCGTCCTTTTCGACGAACTTCCCGGCCATGCCGCTTTCCTGCCGGACGCCGGTGAGCCGGTCCGCGGGGATGAAGACCGGACCGGCGCCGGCGCGGTCGAAGAGCACACCCTCCGGGTGGACGCTCAGTTCGGCGTTGGTGCGGATGCCCAGATTGTGCACGGCGATCCGGTCCAGCCAGTCACCGGCGGTGGTGGACGCGACGTACTGCCCGTCGGCGACTGCCAGCGCCGCGCCCAGCTCGGCCGGGATTTCCGGCAGCGGGTCGACGTCGGCCTGGCGGCGCAGCCGGCTCCGCCAGCCCAGCCAGATCAGGGCCAGCGCGACACCGACCAGGACCAGGACCAGGAGCAACGACAGTTCCTTGACCATCAGTTGCTGCCTGCCGACGGCGTGCCGGGCAACGCTGTTGCCTCCGGGAGCCAGCGGTACGGGGTGTTGAGTTTGCCGTCCAGGACGGTGGGGTGGCCCTTGAAGAATGTCGCCACCACCTTGCCGGGAAGTTCCCGGCCGGCAAACGGAGAATTACGGCCCATGGTTGCCATCTTAGAAGGGTCCACGGTCCACCGCGCAGCCGGGTCCACCAGTGTGACGTTGGCGGGTTCGCCGGCGTCGAGCGGGCGGCCCTGGTCAGCGACCCGGCCGATCGCCGCGGGAGCGGTGGAGGTGACCCGGGCGAAATCGGCCCAGCCCATCAGCCCGGTTTCGATCATGGTGTGCTGCACGACCGACAGCGCGGTTTCCAGCCCGGTCATGCCCATGGCGGCCTGGGCCCACTCGCATTCCTTGTGCTCGCTCGGGTGCGGGGCGTGGTCGGTGCCCACGACGTCGATCGTGCCGTCGGCCAGGGCGGCGCGCAGGGCCTGGACATCGGCGTCGGTGCGCAGCGGCGGGTTGACCTTGTAGACCGGGTCGTAGCTGCGGGCGAGTTCGTCCGTGAGCCAGAGGTGGTGCGGGGTGACCTCGGCCGTGACGTTGACGCCGCGGGACTTGGCCCAGCGGATGATCTCGACGGACCCGGCTGTGGAGACGTGGCAGACGTGCAGCCGGGAGCCGACGTGCTGGGCGAGCAGGACGTCCCGGGCGATGATGCTTTCCTCGGCGACGGCGGGCCAGCCGGTGAGGCCGAGGACGGCCGAGACCTCGCCTTCGTTCATCTGCGCGCCGGCGGTGAGCCGGGGTTCCTGCGAGTGCTGGGCCACGACGCCGTCGAACGCCTTGACGTATTCCAGCGCGCGGCGCATTAGCACCGGATCGTGCACGCAGATGCCGTCGTCAGAGAAGACCCGGACCCGGGCGCGGGAGTCGGCCATCGCGCCGAGTTCGGCGAGCTGCTCCCCCGCGAGGCCGACGGTGACGGCGCCCACCGGGCGGACGTCCACCCAGCCGGCGGTGCGGCCCAGACTGAGGACCTGTTCGACGACGCCGGCGGTGTCCGCCACCGGGGTGCTGTTCGCCATCGCGTGCACGGCGGTGTAGCCGCCCAGGGCCGCGGCGCGGGTGCCGGTCTCGACCGTTTCGGCGTCTTCGCGGCCGGGTTCGCGCAGGTGGGTGTGGATGTCCACCATGCCGGGAAGGGCCACGAGTCCGGCGGCTTCGATGACGGTCGCGCCGTCGGCGGCGAGGTTCTGGCCGCGTTCGGCGATGATGCCGTCCCGGATCAGGAGGTCTTCAGGGGCTCCGCCGAGGATGGCGGCGCCACGGATCAGGTAGGCGCCGGCGCCGGCGTCCGATTGCTGTGATGCCATTAGTGGCTCTCCTTGGTGACGTGGGCGGAGGTGTTCTCTGCGGAGCTGGAATGGCCGGAGCCTGGGCGGCCGGAGTTCGCGCGGCCGGCCGGTTCGCGGGTGTCGCCGGAGAGCAGCAGGTAGAGCGCCGCCATCCGGATGGACACACCGTTGCGGACCTGCGCCAGGACCGTGGAGCGCGGGGAGTCGGCGGCGGCCGAGGAGATCTCCAGGCCGCGGTTCATCGGACCGGGGTGCATGATGATGGTGTCCTTGAAACCCAGGCTGTCCAGGGCGCGCAGCCGGTTGTCGTCGAAGCCCCAGCGGCGCGAGTATTCGCGGGTGGTGGGGAAGAACGAGGCGTTCATCCGTTCGCCCTGCACGCGGAGCATCATCACCGCGTCCACGCCCCGGGCAAGGGTCTCGTCGAGGTCGTAGCTGACGCTGCACGGCCACTTCTCAACGCCGATCGGCAGCAGCGTCGGCGGCGCGACCAGGGTGACTTCGGCGCCGAGGGTGCGCAGCAGCCAGACGTTGGAGCGGGCCACCCGGGAGTGCAGCACGTCCCCGGCGATCGCGACCCGCATGCCGGTGAGGTCTGCGCCCGCGGACGGCGTGCCGGCCAGCTTCGACCAGTGCCGGCGCATCGTGAAGGCATCCAGCAGCGCCTGGGTGGGGTGTTCGTGGGTGCCGTCGCCGGCGTTGATAACGGCGGCGTCGATCCAGTCCGTTGCGGCGAGCCGGTGCGGGGCGCCGGAGGCCCAGTGCCGGATGACGACGGCGTCCGCCCCCATCGCCGAGAGTGTCTGCGCGGTGTCCTTGAGTGATTCGCCCTTGGAGACAGAGGAGCCCTTCGCGGCGAAGTTGATCACGTCGGCGGAGAGCCGCTTGGCGGCCGCTTCGAAGGAGATGCGGGTGCGGGTGGAGTCCTCGAAGAACAGGTTCACCACGGTCCGGCCGCGCAGGGTGGGGAGCTTCTTGACCTCGCGCTCCCCGACGGCCGCCATTTCCTCGGCGGTGTCGAGGATGCGGATGGCGTTGGACAGGCTCAGGTCTTCGGTGGAGAGCAGGTGCTTCATGCGGTGGCCTCGATGACCACTTCGTTGACGGCGGCCCCGTCGACGGAGTCGGTTTCCTCGAGCCGGACCCGGACCTTCTCGGACGATGAGGTGGGGAGGTTCTTGCCGACGTGGTCCGCGCGGATGGGGAGCTCACGGTGGCCGCGGTCGATCAGCACCGCGAGGCGGACGATGCGGGGCCGGCCGAGGTCGATGATCGCGTCGAGCGCGGCGCGGATGGTCCGGCCGGAGTACAGGACGTCATCGATCAGTACCACCACTTTGTTGTCGATGCCGGTGCGCGGCAGCTGGGTGGGGTACGGCGGGCGCATGGCCTGGTGCGAGAGGTCGTCGCGGAACATGGTCACATCCAGTTGGCCCACGATCGCGGCGGGATCCACGGTGGGATCGGCGGCGGCAATCTTGGCGGCGAGCCGGACGGCGAGGGGGTAGCCCCGCCGCGGGATGCCCAGCAGGACCAGGTCCTGGGAGCCCTTGTTGGACTCGAGGATCTCATGGGCGATACGAGTGAGTGCACGGTCGATATCCGCCTGGTTGAGTACCACTCGGGTGAGTACAACCTTGGCCGGAACCGGTGCTTCTGGAACAGAAGTCAACGCTCGTCTCCCCTTTCCCCGCCTCACGGGACGGAATTAAAAAAGGATTGTTTGCGCTCCCAAATTACCACAGCGGCCCTTGCGCCCCCGCGCCGCGGACATGCGTTTAAGCTCACACGGACATAGGCTCGAGACCATGACGACGAACGAGCCGTGGCCGCAACAGGACCGCCCGGAGTCCTCCCCCGGCGGCTGGCGGCCGGTGCCCCAGCAGGCCAACCCGACCTGGCTGGGGCAGATCCAGCCGAAGAACTACCGGCCGGCGCCGTCCCACGACGGCGGCCTGTTCCGGCAGGCACCCCTGCCCGCCCTTCCGGCGGTCCCGACCGGCCGCAGCTCCGCCGGCTTTATGGGGCTGGCGGTGGCCGGCGGATTCCTCGTGTTCTTCAGCCTCTTCCTGGTGCTGCCCTTCCTGCTGGGCAGCACCGGGGTGTCCGGATTTGTTATCGGCTTCGTCGCCTCGCTGGTTCCGCTGGGAACCGTGCTGCTCACCGTGCGCTATATCGACCGCTGGGAGCCGGAGCCCAGGCCGCTGCTGCTCTTTGCGTTCGGCTGGGGCGCCGTCGTCTCGATTGCGGTGACGATGCTGCTCCAGCCCTATTTCTCGCTGCTGGCCGGGCCGGCCTCCGGGCTGGACTATACGACCTTCGCCGTCACGGTCCAGGCGCCGGTGGTGGAGGAATTCGCCAAGTCGCTGGGGCTGTTGCTGCTGTTGCTCTTCGCCCGGAAACATTTCGACGGGCCGGTCGACGGGGTGGTGTTCGCCTTTACGATCGCCGCCGGCTTCGCGTTTACCGAAAACATCCTGTACTTCGGCCGCGCCATCGCCACCTCGAGTGACCCGGGCACTGACCTCGCGGTGGTGTTCTTCCTCCGCGGGGTCATGTCGCCGTTCGCCCACGCCATTTTCACCGGCACAACCGGCCTGATTCTGGGCCTCGCCGCGCGCCGCTGGCACAACGGACTGTCCGTGCTGGCGTTCGGCGTCGGCCTCGTTCCCGCGATGCTGCTGCACAGCGGCTGGAACAGCATGGGACAGAACTTCCTGGCCCAGTACCTGCTGGTGCAGGTGCCGACCTTCCTGCTTGCGGTGCTGGTCATCGTGCTGCTGCGGGTCGCGGAGCGCCGGCTCACCCGTCAGCGGCTCAAGGAATACGCGGCGGCGGGCTGGTTCACCCCGGCCGAAGTGGACATGCTGACCACCGGCGCCGGACGGCGTGCGGCCCTCCGCTGGGCGGGATCCGTCGGCCGGCGGCCCCAGATGAGGGCGCTGCTGCACGCCGCCACCCGGCTTGCCTTCACCCGGCAGCGGATCCTCAGCGGCCGGGACGTGCCGGTCCACCAGCTCGACGAGCGGCACCAGCTCGGCGAAATCGCCGCGCTCCGGGGCGCCGTCCTTCATTAGGAACGTTTCAGCGCGGCCATTAGGAACGTTTCAGCGCGGCCAGTTCCTGCAGCAGCTCGAATCCCTGGCGGTCAACGGGTGCCGCCGTCGCCGAGAGCAGGACAACCGCGGCGTTTGCCTCCCGGTCCAGGCCAAGCCAGCTGCTGAACCCGCCCGTGCCGCCGTTGTGCCACGTGATCTGGCGCCCCTTGACGTCGAGCGTGAGCCACGCGGCGCCGATCCGCGCGGCCGGGCCAGCGAAGTCGGCCACCGGGTCGAGGGCGGACAGCCCGGGGGCGGAGCCGTCCAGAAGTGCCCGGGCCAGCCTGGCGAGGTCTTGGATGGACGCCCGGATGCCGCCGGCCGGTGCCAGGGCCTCCCCGGTCCAGGGTTGCCGGGGACGGCCCAGGCGGCTGTTTCCGATCAAGGCGGCCGGCCCCAAATCACCGGGAGCTTCGGGCATGTACACCGAGCCGAGGGCCAGCGGCCAGCAGAGGCGTGCCGTGACGAGGTCCCGGTAGCTCATCCGGGCCCCGGCCGCGATCGCGTGGCCCAGGAGTTCGAAGCCGAGGTTGGAATACCGCGGCCTGGGCGCCTGCAGCCGGACCGCCCGGGCCCGCTCCAGGAGTTCCGCCAGGCTCTCGCCGTAAGGGTTCTGCCCGTGCAGCAGGAGCGCCGCCGTTCGCCGCAGCGGGGACGGGCTTCCGGGTGTGCCCGGAGGAAGCCGCGGCAGCCCCGAGGCATGCCGGCTCAGGGAGCCAAGGCTGGCGCCCGCCGCCTCGCAGTTTCCCAGCGGAAGCAACTCCCCGAGCGTGGTGCCCGCGGATATTTCACCCCGCCGGCACGCATCCGCGTAGAGCAGGCCGGTGATCCCCTTGGAGATCGACCCGATCTCGAAGTCGGCGTCGTGGGCGACTCCGCTGACCGCCACGGTCATCTCTCCCCCCGCGATGGCGGCCGCGGCAAATCTCGGGTGCCTGGCTCCCAGTCGCGTCCGCAGCGTTGCCTCCAGCGCGGGTTCGGTGTCCATCCGGCCACGATATCCGGCGCGGCAGCCCTGTGTAAGAGCCGGCCGGAGACAGCAAAGAACCCCGCCCTGGTGACCTGGGCGGGGTTCTTTGTTGAGCGTCGGGACGCTAGGCGAGCAGCGAAGGCTTCAGCTGCTGCAGTCGGCCCAGCAGGCCGTTGATGAACGACGGCGACTCGTCCGTGGAGAGGGTCTTGGCCAGCGCCACAGCCTCGCTGACGGCAACGCCGTCGGGAACGTCCTCGTTGTAGAGCAGCTCCCAAGTGCCGATCCGCAGGATGATGCGGTCCACCGAGGGCATCCGTTCCAGGGTCCAGCCCTGCGAATAGGTTTCCAGGAATTCGTCGATCGCGGGCTGGTGCGAGACGACGCCCTCAACGATTTCGAGGGTGTACGGGTTGACGATCTGGTCCGTCTGCTCCCGGCGGGACTTCAGCACATCGAAGGCCGACACCGAGCGCTGTTCCGCCTCGAAGAGAACATCCAGGGCCCGGTTACGGGCCTTACCGCGTGCACTCACTAGTCGTTGACCCGCCCGAGGTAGCTGCCGTCGCGGGTGTCGACCTTGACCTTGGTATTGTTCTCGACGAACAGCGGAACCTGGATCTCATAGCCGGTTTCGAGCGTGGCGGGCTTGGTGCCGGCCGAGGAGCGGTCACCCTGCAGGCCCGGCTCCGTGTAGGTGATCTCGAGCACAACGCTCGGCGGCAGCTCGATGTAGAGCGGGTTGCCCTCGTGGATGGCAATGTTGACCATCTGGTTCTCGAGCATAAAGTTGGTGGCGTCGCCGACGGTGGCACCGGGCACGGTGAGCTGGTCGAAGTCGGTGGTGTCCATGAAGACGAAGTCCGCGCCGTCCTGGTACAGGTACTGGTAGTCGCGGCGGTCGACCGTGGCGGTCTCAATCTTGAGTCCGGCGTTGAAGGTCTTATCGACGACCTTGCCGGACATCACGTTGCGCATCTTGGTGCGCACGAACGCGCCACCCTTGCCGGGCTTGACGTGCTGGAACTCAATGATGTTCCAGAGCTGGCCCTCAAGCTTAAGGACGGTTCCGTTCTTGATGTCGTTAGTGGTTGCCACAGTATCCTCTGGTTTCGTTTTTGGCGGCTTCTCGCTGCCAGCCGGTTATGCCAGGCCAGCATGCCGAACGGCCCGCCAGCTCGTATTTATCAAAAAGCCAAGAACTATTCTACCGGCATTCCCGGTCTGTTGCCGGACGGGCCCGGGCGGGACCTCCGCAGGGGCCGCTGCGGCGCCTCTGCGGCGCGGCGGTGCTCTTTGCCCGGGAGCGCCTCAGCCGTTGTTGTCCAGCATGTGCCGGGCGCGCTGCAGCGCCACCGTGGACGCGTAGATTCGCGCCGCATCGGCGGAACCGGCCACGCGCAGGTCCAGTGCCGTGGCAAAGTTTTCGACGGCGGCGGCAATGTTGCCGCTGGTGAAGTAGGCCCGGCCGAGCAGCTGCCTGATGTCGGCCTCGTCCGGTGTGCCGCGGGTCTCCGCCAGCAGCTGGCGGAACAGTTCGACCGCCCGGTCCACCCGGTGCGAGACCCGCAGGACGTCGGCTTCGAAAATCCGCAGGCGCAGCGAGGAGGGGTCGTTATACCGGGCTTCGGCTAGGAGTTCGGCGGCTTCGGCCGGGTGCCCTTCGACGAGGCGCACGAAGATCAGGTCACCGGGGTCGGTTGAGGCTGCCAGTGCCGCGGCGACGGCGTCCTCGTTGACGATTTGCGGGACCAGCGTGTCCGGGTTGATCTTGATCCCGCTGAGCCCTGCATCCGGCCAGTCGCTGGTGCCGCCTGTGATGAAGGGCATCAGGAGGCAATCTCCTGGTACGCGGCAAAGAGCAGCGAGGTGTCCGGGACATCGAGGATGCCGGGGCGTCCGACGCCGTCGAGCACCACAAACCGCAACAGGTCGCCACGGGACTTCTTGTCCCGCCGCATGCCGTCGAGCAGGGCCTGCCAGCGGTCGCGCCGGTAGGTGATGGGAAGCCCGAGGCTTTCCAGGATGCTCCGGTGCCGGTCGGCGTCGGCGTCACTGAGCCGGCCCACGCTGCGCGCCAGCTCGGCGGCGAACATCATCCCAACGGAGACGGCGGCGCCGTGGCGCCAGGAGTAGCGCTCGGCCAGCTCGATCGCGTGGCCCAGGGTGTGGCCGTAGTTCAGGATTTCGCGCTGGCCGGTTTCCTTCAGGTCGTCGGAGACGACCCTGGCCTTGACCGTGATGGCGCGTTCGATGAGTTCCCGGACAGCGTCCGAGCGGGGATCGGAGACCGCGGCAGGATCCTTTTCGATCAGCTCCAGGATGGCGGGGTCGGCGATGAACCCGCACTTGATCACCTCGGCCATGCCGGAGATCATCTCGTTCTTGGGCAGGGTGTCCAGGGTGTCGAGGTCGGCGAGGACACCGGCGGGCGGGTGGAACGCCCCCACGAGGTTCTTGCCTTCGGCGGTGTTGATCCCGGTCTTGCCCCCGACGGCGGCGTCGACCATGCCGAGCAGGGAAGTGGGCATGTGGATGACTTTGACCCCGCGGAGCCAGGTTGCGGCCACGAAGCCGGCCAGGTCGGTCACGGCACCGCCTCCGACGGCGACGACGGCGTCCGAGCGGGTGAAGTCGTTCTGGCCCAGCACCTGCCAGCAGAACGAGGCAACCTCGATGTGCTTGCCCTCCTCGGCGTCGGGAATCTCGGCTGTGAGGGCCGTAAACCCGGCGCTGGCGAGTTCTTCCCGGACGGTGTCGCCGGTGAGGCGCAGCGCACGCGGGTGGATGACCAGGACGCGTTTGACCCGCTCCCCCAGCAGCCCGGGCAGGCTGGCCAGCAGCCCGCGGCCCACAACGACATCGTAGTTCTCGCCCGGCGTCTGCCCGGTGACCTTGATGACTGTTGATTCAGTGATCACTTTTCAACTTCCTTTGTCGCCGCTGGCGTGGTTACGGCCGCGGTTTCCCCGGCGGCGTGACCGCGCAGGGCATTTTCAATCCGGCGTGCAAGGTCGGGAACAGATCCGTGCCGCACGTCGATGACCAGGTCGGCCAGCCGCTCATAGACCGGCCGGCGGGTGGCGAAAAGCGTCTTCCACCGGTCCATGGCATCCCCGGCAGCCAGCAAGGGCCGGCCCGAATTCCTGGCGATGCGTCCCGCCACGGTGTCCGCGTCGCACTCAAGATAGACGACGGTACATTGTTCGAGCAGCTGCTGCGTGCCGGAGTCCAGCACCGCGCCGCCACCCAGCGAGATGACCGTCATGCTGCCCTGCGCGTCTTCGATGGCACGCGCCACGGCCCTGGCTTCCAGCTCCCGGAAGGCGCTCTCCCCGCGGCTGGCGAAGATCTCCGCGATGGATCCGTGGTTCGCCACCACCACAACGTCGGTGTCCACGAACGGGGCTCCCAGCAGCTGGGAAAGCTGGTGGCCGATCGCCGATTTGCCGACGGCCATCGGCCCGATCAACGCAATGGGCCGGGCCAGCGCAAGGGGCCCGGTCAACGGCCCTTGCCGGGCAGTCTTAGCGGCCGGCACTGCCGGCATTTCAGCCGACACTACTGGCCGATCGAGTCCAGGGACGCCGGAATGTTGTCCAGATAACCCTTGATGTTGCGGGCGGTTTCCTGCACGGAATCGCCGCCGAACTTTTCCGTGACGGCCTCGGCCAGGACGAGTGCCACCATCGCCTCGGCGACGACGCCCGCCGCCGGGACCGCACAGACGTCGGAGCGCTGGTGGTGGGCCTTGGCGGCTTCGCCCGTGCTGACGTCGACCGTCTTCAGGGCGCGGGGCACGGTGGCGATCGGCTTCATCGCGGCGCGGACCCGGAGCACGTCGCCGATGCTCATGCCACCTTCGATCCCGCCGGCACGGTTGGATGTGCGGATGATCTTGCCGGCGTCTTTCACAATCTCGTCATGCGCCGCCGAGCCGCGCCGGGATGCGGTGAGGAAGCCGTCGCCGACTTCGACGCCCTTGATGGCCTGGATGCCCATCAGGGCGGCAGCGAGCCGTGAATCGAGGCGGCGGTCCCAGTGGACGTAGCTGCCCAGTCCCGGCGGGAGCCCGTAGGCGAGGACCTCGACGACTCCGCCGAGGGTTTCGCCTTCCTTGTGTGCGATGTCGACCTCGGCGACCATGGCGTCGGAGGTCTCGCGGTCGAAGCAGCGCAGCGGGTCGGCGTCGAGGGCGAGTACGTCGGACGGGACCGGCAGCGGCCGGCCTTCCGGGACGGCCGTGCTGGCGATGGACACCGTATGGGAGACCAGCTCGATGCCGAGCTGTCGGAGGAACGCGGAGGCGACCGTGCCGAGGGCCACGCGGGTTGCCGTTTCGCGGGCGCTGGCGCGCTCCAGCACGGGACGTGCCTCGTCGAAACCGTATTTCTGCATCCCGGTGAAGTCCGCGTGTCCTGGCCGGGGCCGGGTCAGCGGGGCGTTGCGGGCCTGGTCGGCCAGGACTTCAGGGTCGACGGGATCGGCGGACATGATCTGTTCCCATTTGGGCCACTCAGTGTTGCCGACCTGGATGGCGATGGGGCCGCCCTGGCTGATGCCGTGGCGGACGCCGCCGAGGATCGTGACCACGTCCTGCTCAAACTTCATCCGGGCGCCGCGGCCGTAGCCGAGCCGGCGGCGGGCCAGCGAATCGGCGATCTGGGCGCTGGTGAGTTCCACACCGGCGGGCACGCCTTCAATAATTCCGACCAGTGCCGGGCCATGGGATTCTCCGGCAGTCAACCAACGCAACATAAATTCCATCCTGCCATGTACGGCGGCTAGAACACCCGTCGGGGTGCCCCTACTGCGTCACACATCACATCTATGACTTCGGCAGGCACGGCCTCAGCCAGGCCGGTGAAGTGGCGGACCTGTTCCACTGCCTGGTAGATGAGCATCTCAAGACCGGGGACCACGGTGCCGCCGGCCTGCTGCCAGGCGGCGGCGATCCTGCTGGGCCACGGATCGTAGGCGGCGTCCAGCAGGACCCCGGACAGACCCGGCACGCCCGCCGGTAACGGCTGCCCCCCGCGGCGCGCGAACAACTCCGCCAATTCGCCGGCCAGCAGGTCTGCGGCGCGCGGCGGCAGGGTGGAGATGACGACGTCGGCAGCGGCGACGGCGGGGGCGGCTCCGCTGAGCGGGAGGACCCGGACCGGCAGGGCCAGAGCCACGGCGGCGGCCCGTGCTTCCGCTGCCCGGCTGACATCGCGGACAAAGATGGTGGCCTCCGGGGCGCCCAGCTCCTTCAGTGCTGCGAGGGCGGCGGCCGAGGTCCCGCCTCCGCCGAGGACAACACCGGTGGGTGCGGACACGGCGCCCGCATGGCGGAGCGCGTTGACGATTCCGGCGACGTCCGTGTTGTACCCGACCAGCCGGACGGCGCCGGCGCTGTCCCCGGGCGCCGGGGGCTCAAACGCGACCGTGTTCACGACCCCGAGCTCGCGGGCCACGCCGCGGACCTCGTCCACTTCGCGGGCCATGCCGGCCTTCAGCGGCATGGTGACCGACAGCCCGCGCCAGTCGTTCCTCTGCCGGACATCCTCCCGGAGCCGGTCCATAAAGGCCGGCAGCGCTTCCTCGGTCACATCGATCGCCGTGTAGTCCAGCTCCACACCGAGATACGCGTAGGCGGCCCGGTGCAGCGCCGGCGACTTCGAATGGCTGATCGGGTGCCCCAGTACGGCGGCGCGGAGCGTCATACGCAGCGTCCGGGGTTGGCCTCACACCAGGCGTTGTACCGCGCCACGTAGGTGTTGTGCTCGGCCAGGGTCTTGGAGAACAACGTCTCCTTGGTGTCCAGGTTGATTGTCACCCAGTAGAGGTACTCGTTCGTCTTGGGCTTGGCGGCAGCGTCGATCGCCGTCTTGCCCGGCGAGCCGATCGGGCCCACCGGCAGCCCCTGGTTCGCGTAGGTGTTGTACGGGTTGGACTTGTCGGCCTTCTGGTCCTCGTCGATGTGGAAGCTCTTGATGCCGAGCCCGTAGGTGACGGTGGCGTCGGACTGGATCAGCCCGTTCGTCTCGATGTTGTCCGGCTTGAGCCGGTTGTAGATGGCGCCTGCGACATCGCCGTATTCCGCCTGGCCGCCTTCGGCCTGGACGATGCTGGCGACCGTGACGACGTCGTACTGTTTCTCTTTATCCGTGACGCCCTGGGCCGTGAGCTCGTCCAGGGTGCTGGACACCAGCGTCTGCAGCACCTCCTTGGCCGGTGTGCCGAGCGGGAACCGGTGCTCGCCGGGGGCCAGGAAGCCTTCAAGGTTCTGGGCCCGGTCCGACACGCCGAACTGACCGGGCGAGTCGCTGAGCGCCTTGAGTTGGGCGACCGGAACACCGGTGCCCTCGGAGATCGCCTGGAGCGATTCCCCGATCCTGAGCCCGGCACTCAGTGCGAAGTACATGACCCTGTCCTGGTCCCGGTTCAGCAGCACGGCCACGGCATCGGAATTCTTCATCTCATTTCGCATGCTGAACTCACCGGGAGCCAGCGCCCCACCGGACGCCAGGAAGTCCCGCAGGAAAGTGTCGGCGTTCGCGACCACCTTCTTGTCCTGCAGCTCGGTCGCCACGGACTTCGGCCCCGCACCTGGCGGCACGGTGATGACGACCTCGCCGGTTCCGGGGCCCGGATAGTCGGCCAGCGTGTCGCCGCCGAGGAGGGGCTTCAGGAACTGCGCGCCGACAACGAGTGCCAAAATAAAGACCGACAGGGTGAGCAGCAGCGCAAGGAAGCGGCGCCGGCGGCGGACCTTCTTGGACGGGCCCTTCGAAGTGGGGATGGCTGAACCTCCGGCCAGGACAACCCGGCCGTCTTCCTCGTGCTGGTACTCCGCCGGGCTGGCGTCCGGGTCGTGGTAAACGTAGTGGGCTTCGTCGGCGGGGTCGACGGCGTCGCCGTGCATCCCAGCGTGCTGGCCGGGTTCGTAGCCCGGCCCGTCCGCTTCATAGTGGACAGCGTCAGGGTGGACAGCGTCTTGGTGGGAAGCGTCAGGGTGGGCAGCGTCTCCGCGGAATATCCCGCCGGCGTACTCGTGCTCGGGCACTTCGTGGGCCGGCTCGTACTGGCCGGGCGCTGCGTGAAACTGCTCCGCGGGCGCGGGCTCATCGTGGACAGGCGTGTCGTGGAACTGCTCCGCGGGCGCGGGCTCATCGTGGACAGGCGTGTCGTGGAACTGCTCCGCGGGCGCGGGCTCATCGTGGACAGGCGCATCGTGGAACGGATCTTCGTGCGGGGGCACTTCGTGCGCGCGCGCATCGTGGATCTGCTCTTCGTGCGCGGGCTCTTCGTGGACTTGATCCTCGTGCACGGTCGGGGCTGATGTCGGCAGCGCGGGCGCGCCGGCGGTCGTGGCCGGCGGGGCCGGGAGATCCTCGCCGGTCTCGAAAGCCTGCGGCGGGATAACGTCGTGACCCGGGGTTCCCTGGTGCTTCTCCTGGGCCCTGATTTCTTTACGCGTCAGCGGTCGGCGGTCGGCGCCGAAAGCCTCACCGGCGGGGTCGTCACTGTTGACCGGGCTCACTGTAGCCTTCCAGTTTGGGCAAAATGCTTTGTGCGGAATGTAGGTCTAATGCAGGCGTGGCCGAAACGATATCCCCGGGCGGCCCCGGTGCGGACTCCGCGTACACGCGGCTTCCGACCTCCGTTCCCCTGGCCTTTTGCATATCAATGGCATGTTGCAGGATACCTGCGGCCGCAACCTGATCAACCACCTTACGGTGATTTCGGGAGCTCATGCCAGCTTCATGCAGGTTCCGGTGGGCCGTGACAGTGCTCAACCGTTCATCGACCAGCCGTACCGGGACCTCGGAACCACACTCCCCCAGTTTACCTGCCAGTAGCTTTGCGTAGTCCGTGGCCATCCTGGCCGAGGCGTGTTCCTCGCCCTTCATCGTCCGCGGCAGGCCGACAAAGACCTCGACCACACCAAGTTCCACGGCCAGGGCGGCGAGGATCCGCACGTCGGTGTCCTTCTTCGCGTTCCGCGCCAGGGTGCGCAGGGGTGTGGCCAGGATGCCGTCACGGTCACAGACCGCCACGCCGACCCTGACCGTGCCGACGTCCACCCCGAGTTTCACGCCCTGGGGGTAGTCGCCGGGCACGGCAGTTTCGTTCATGGCTCGTCCGTTATCGCCGGGTAATGGCGTCCACGACGGCGGTGAGGGCCGCGCCGACCTTGCCGGCGTCCGTGCCGCCGCCCTGGGCGACATCGTCCTTGCCGCCGCCGCCGCCGCCGAGGATGCCGGCCGCGAGCCGCACCAGAGCGCCCGCCTTGACGCCGGCAGTACGGGCGGCGTCGTTGGTGGCGATCAGGATGACCGGGCGGTCATTGCTGACACCGGCGACCGCGACGGCGGCGGGCTCGGAGCCAAGGCGCGTCCGCAGGTCCAGGGCCAGTCCGCGCAGGTCGTCCGCGCCGCTGACCTGGCCGGCGTCGTGCGCGATCACCTTGACGCCGGCGGCGTCCCTGGCCGTGCCCACGAGCTGCGCGGCTGCCGCAGTCAGCTGTTCCCGGCGCAGGCGGTCGAGTTCCTTCTCCGCTGTTTTGAGCTTGGTCAGGGTGGTGGCGATCCGGTCCGCGAGCAGACCGGACGGAACCTTGAGCAGTTCGGTGAGTTCGGTGACAAGGGCGCGTTCGGCGGCGAGGTGCCGGAAGGCCTCCATGCCGACGAAGGCCTCGACGCGGCGGTTTCCCGATCCAACGGACTGTTCCCCGAGCAGGGACAGACTGCCGATCAACGAGGTGTTCTCCACGTGCGTGCCGCCGCAGAGCTCGCGGGACCAGGCGCCGTCGATCTCCACGACGCGGACTTCGTTGCCGTAGTTCTCGCCGAAGAGTGCCATGGCGCCGAGGGCCTTGGCCTCGGCCAGTCCCATGATCTTGGTCTCCACCCGGTAGTTGTTGCGGATGGCGATGTTCGAGACTTCCTCGATCTCGGATCGGGTGGCCGGGCTCAGCCCTTCACCCCAGGCGAAGTCGAACCGCAGGTAGCCGGCCTTGTTGTAGGAGCCGCGCTGCAGCGCTTCCGGGCCGAGGATCTGGTGCAGGGCCGCGTGCACGATGTGCGTGCCGGTGTGGGCCTGCTCGGCGGCGTGCCGGCGTTCCCGGTCGACGGCCGCCTGGACGAGCGAGTCGGCGCCGATTTCGCCCTCGCGGACGATTGCCTTGTGCACGCTCAGGCCCTTGACCGGGCGCTGGACGTCCAGGACTTCGACGACGAAGCCGTCGCCGGTGATCAGCCCGGTATCCGCGGCCTGGCCGCCGGCCTCAGCGTAGAACGGGGTCTCGGCCAGGACGAGTTCGATTTCGTCTCCCGTCGAGGCCTGGGAGACTTTGCGGCCACCGGCGAGGATGCCGCGGACCTTGGACTCGCCGGTCAGTTCGGTGTAGCCAGTGAACACGGTTTCGCCGGCGGAGAGCAGCTCCTGGAAGGCGCTGAGGTCTGCGTGCGACCCCTTTTTGCCCTTGGCGTCGGCCTGGGCGCGCTGGCGCTGTTCGAGCATCAGCTTGCGGAATTCGGGCTCGTCGACCTTCAGCCCGGCCTCTTCGGCCATTTCCAGCGTGAGGTCGATCGGGAAGCCGTAGGTGTCGTGCAGGGCGAAGGCGTCGGCGCCGGAGAGCGGCCTCCCGGCGGACTGGGATTCCTTGACGGCGTCCTCGAGCCGGGCCGTGCCGGAGGCGATCGTGCGCAGGAACGCCTTTTCCTCGGCGTAGGCGATCCGGCTGATCCGGTCGAAGTCCGTTTCCACGATCGGGTAGACGCCCTTCATGGCGTCCCGTGAGGCGGGCAGCAGTTCGGGCAGGCAGGCCTTTTCGACGCCGAGCAGCCGCATGGAGCGCACGGCACGGCGGATCAGGCGGCGCAGCACGTAGCCGCGGCCCTCGTTGGAGGGCGTGACGCCGTCGGCGATCAGCATGAGGGAGGACCGGATGTGGTCGGCGACCACGCGCATCCGGACGTCGTCGGTGTGGTGCGGGTCCTCGGCGGATTCGGCGGAGGTGTACTCCCGGCCGGAGATGGCCGCCGCCTTGTCGATGACGGGGCGGACCTGGTCCGTCTCGTACATGTTTTCGACACCCTGCAGGATCATCGCGAGACGTTCCATGCCGAGGCCGGTGTCGATGTTCTTCTGCGGCAGTTCGCCGGTGATGTCGAAGTCCACCTTGGAGCGCACATTGTCGATCTGGTACTGCATGAACACGAGGTTCCAGATTTCCACGTACCGGTTCTCGTCGGCGATCGGACCGCCCTCGACGCCGTAGGCCGGGCCGCGGTCGTAGTAGATCTCGGAGCAGGGCCCGGCGGGGCCGGGCTGGCCGGTGGACCAGTAGTTGTCTGCCTTGCCCATCCGCTGGATCCGCTCGGCGGGCATCCCCGTGTTCTTCAGCCAGAGCTGCTCGGCCTCGTCGTCCTCTTCGTAGACGGTGACCCACAGCTGCTCGGGCGGCAGGCCGTAGCCGCCGTCGTCAACGCTGGTGGTGAGCAGTTCCCAGGCGAACTTGATGGCGTCTTCCTTGAAGTAGTCGCCGAAGGAAAAGTTGCCGCACATCTGGAAGAAGGTGCCGTGGCGGGCCGTCTTGCCGACCTCCTCGATGTCGCCGGTGCGGATGCACTTCTGCACGCTGGTGGCGCGCTTGTAAGGCGCCTGCTCGCGGGCCGTCAGGTAAGGAATAAACGGGACCATGCCGGCAACCGTGAACAGCAGGGACGGGTCGCTGGAGACCAGCGAGGCGGAGGGCACCGCCGTGTGGCCCTTGCTGACAAAAAAGTCGATCCAGCGCTTGGTGATCTCCTGCGACTTCATGAGCTGATTACTTACCCTTCAATATTCACTGCGTTCGTGGTTCACGCGTGTGGTCCGCGGAACGGTCTGGTCCCGGCCGACGGCCGTGCCGGCGGCCCCTGACCGGGTGCCGCCCAATTCTCATTCTCTCGCGGCTAGCGCCGGACTGCACCCCGGCCGGCGGAGCCGTGGACGATGGCCTTCTCCAGGCCGGCGTCAATGCCCAACGCGCTGCGGAGCTCTGTCTCCCGCTCGTTCATGCCTTCACGGACCGCGTCGGCGAAGTCGTAGAGGCCGTCGGCGAGCCGGCCGACCGCGCGGTTCAGGCCCTCGGGGCCCAGGTTGGACTGTGCTTCGGTGATCTTGCGGAAGGCGATGACGCCGATGGCGACGCCGATTCCCATCCAGATGATTCTGTTCATGTCAGGTTCTCCAGCTGGGGGTTAGCGGCTGCGGCGGCCGGTGGCGGGCTTTTTGCGGGCGGTGAAGGCCGAGCGCACGCCGTAGCTGAAGGAGGCGACCTTGATCAGCGGCGACCCGACAGTGGCAGCCAACAGGGAGGACAGGGCGGAGATGTTCGCGGACGCGTCCGAGACGTTGTTCGCGATCCCGTCGACCTTCTTCAGCTGCTGATTGGTGCTGGACACGGTGGCCGTGACCTCGTCCATCAGCGGGGTGGCGCCGTCGCTGATGGAACGGATGGAGGTCCGCACTTCGTCGAGCACTCCCCCGAGCTTCAGAATCGGCACGGCCAGCAGCAGGACCAGCAGTGCAAACACTCCGGCCGCGATCAGGCCGGCAATATCGCCACCAGTCATAGTCTTCATCTCCTTGTTGCGTCGTGTCCCTGCGGACGTTCCGGGCTGACACAGCCGGCTGCCGCAGAACTCCCCCAAGTACCTTACATACAAAGAAGCCCGCGGCGCTTGCCACGGGCTTCTTTGTAAGGTGTCGCGTTGGATCTAGCGTGCGTAGAATTCCACGACGAGCTGCTCTTCGCAGGTCACGGGGACCTCGGAGCGCTTCGGGCGGCGAACCAGGCGTGCCTGCAGGGCGTCAAGCTTGACGTCCAGGTAGGCCGGAACCATCGGCAGGACGTCGCGGTGCGCGCCGGCTGCTGCAACCTGGAACGGAGGCATGGACTCGCTGCGGCTGTGGACGTGGACCAGCTGGCCCTCAGCGACGCGGAACGACGGGCGGTCAACACGGATGCCGTCAACCAGGATGTGGCGGTGGACAACCAGCTGGCGGGCCTGGGCGATGGTGCGGGCGAAGCCTGCACGCAGCACGAGGGCGTCGAGACGCATTTCGAGCAGTTCGATCAGGTTTTCACCGGTCAGGCCCTTGGTGCGGCGTGCTTCTTCGAAGGCACGGGTCATCTGGGCTTCGCGGATGCCGTACTGGGCGCGCAGACGCTGCTTTTCGCGCAGACGTACGGCGTAGTCGGAGTCCTGCTTCTTGCGGGCACGGCCATGCTCACCGGGGCCGTACGGGCGGCGCTCCATGTACTTGGCGGCCTTGGGGGTCAGAGCAATGCCGAGTGCACGCGAAAGGCGTGCGGTACGGCGAGCACGAGTGTTGTTAGCCACTTGTGTCCTTCCAATATCTGCGGTGTGTCAGTGTTACTGGCCTCCACGATGGAGAGCATCGGCCAACCGCTGCCTTTTGCTACTGGGCACAGGGCAAACCCATCTGAAAACAACGCAACAGCGTGCAATGCTGAATTCGAGTGGATTGTGCGTCTGCGCCTTGCCAGACAACGAACAAGCCTACCACCTCGGGGCCGGCGGGCCGTCAGATCAGGGCGTGCACGCCCCGGCTGCTGCGGCGCCCGTAGGATGCCGCCCCTAAAAACTCCACGGCAACGAACGCGGCGGAACCGACGACCCATTCATCATGGCCGGGCGGAATCGCGTAGGTATCGTTGGCGTGGATTGTGGTGCGCAGCCCTTCTGCGGATTCCACTGCCATCTCCCCCGAGATGCAGAACCCGAGGTGGTGGTGCTGGCACAGCTCGGTCTGTTCGAACCTTCTGCTGGACACCGACCAGCGCCAGCCCGGGCCGAGGATCAGCCGCGCCACCGCGTAGTCGTTCACGGTGACGAGGTCGAATTCGGCGTTGTCGGGGCACCTTTTCTTGTCCGGTACATCGAAGGACTTGACGGACACGGCTGTGACGAAGTTCACGGACATGGACTTACTACCTAGCGAATCGGGCGGGAAAGCCCGGCGTGAAGCCAGGCTACTGGTTTGCCGGCCGCCGACCTGAGGTGCTGGCAGCGAAGAGCCGGCGGGAAGTGCCGGTGTCCCCATCCAAACAGACACGCAAGCAGACACGCGCAGCAGGTCCTTGCTGACTTAATCCCACGTTAGACCTCAGGGACCGGAAGTCAACGGCGAGTTTCCGGGGTCCGGTCACGTGCCCCGGATGATCCGGCGCAGCCGCTCCAGCCGGGTGGAGATGTCCCGCTCGGCACCGTTGCCGGTCGGCTCGTAGTAGTTGCGGCCCACCAGGTCATCCGGCGGGTACTGCTGGGTGGCCACCGAGTGCGGCGCGTCATGGGCGTATTTGTAGCCCTGCCCGTGGCCGAGCTGTTTGGACCCCGGGTAGTGGGCATCGCGCAGGTGGGCGGGGATGCCATTTCCGAGGCCGGCGCGGACGTCCGCGATCGCCTGGTTGATGCCCAGATAGGCGGCATTGGATTTGGGCGCGGTGGCGAGGTGGACCACCGCCTCCGCCAGGATGATGCGGCCTTCCGGCATACCGATCAGCTGCACCGCCTGGGCGGCGGCCACGGCGGTGAGCAGCGCCGTCGGGTCCGCCATGCCGACGTCCTCCGCCGCGGAAATGACGATCCGCCGGGCCACGAACCGCGGGTCCTCCCCCGCCTCAAGCATCCGGGCGAGGTAGTGCAGGGCGGCGTCGACGTCGGAGCCGCGGATAGATTTGATGAAGGCGCTGGCAACGTCGTAATGCTGGTCGCCGGCGCGGTCGTAGCGCACCGAGGCGACGTCGAGGGCCCGTTCCGTGTGCTTGAGCTCGATCTTTACCGGAGCGTCGCCGGCCGCCCCGGCGGCGTCGCCGGCTATGACTGCGCTGGTTTCGACTGCGCTGGTTTCGACTGCGTCGGTTTCGACTGCGTCGGCGGTGTCCGCATCGCCGAACGCGACGCCGGCGGCCGCCTCCAGCGCGGTCAGCGCCCGGCGGGCGTCCCCGCCGGAAAGCCGGACAAGGTGCGCCAGGGCTTCGGCGCTGAGTGCCACCTTGCCGGCGAGCCCGCGGTGATCGGCCGCTGCCCGCAACAGCAGTCCCTCGACGTCGGCGTCGGTGAGCGGCTTGAGTGTCAGCAGCAGGGACCGCGAAAGCAGCGGGGAGACGACCGAGAAAGAGGGATTTTCGGTGGTTGCCGCGACCAGGACCACCCAGCGGTTCTCGACGCCGGGCAGCAGGGCGTCCTGCTGGGCCTTGTTGAAGCGATGGATCTCGTCCAGGAACAGCACCGTGGTGGTCTTGAAGAGGTCCCGGGCGGTGAGCGCCTCCTCCATCACGCGTCGGACGTCCTTGACGCCGGCGGTGATGGCTGAGAGCTCGACAAACTTCCGGCCCGGGCCTTTGGCGATAACGTGCGCGAGGGTGGTCTTGCCGGTTCCGGGCGGCCCCCAGAGGATCAGTGAACTGGGGCCGGCGGGGCCGGTGGCGTCGGTTCCGGCGGCGAGCTGGCGCAGCGGCGAGCCCTGCCCGAGGAGGTGCTGCTGCCCGACCACGTCATCGAGCGTCCGGGGCCGCATCCGGACCGCGAGCGGGCTTCGCGGTGAGGCGGAGCGGCGGGCGGAGCCTCCGTCGACTGTGTCGTCGGTGTCGACGTCGTCCTCGATAGCGCCGCCGCCGTCCCGTCCTGCGCCAAAGAGATCTTCCACATAGATAGGCTACTTCTAGTTCCTGCCCGCCCCGACACACACCTCACAACGGAGACCTGCGCCATGGCACCCACCGACACCCGTGTGGCGTTCGTCTCCGGCGCCCGGCTGCCGGGCTGGGTGGAGCGCTTCGCGGCGAGCCACGGCGGGCTGGTGGCGGAGGAGCTCGACGGCGGTCTGCAGCTGCGGGCCGAGGACGGGGCCGTGGCCCTGCTGCAAGCACCCTGGCCCGCCGACGGGCGTCCCGGGCGCGGGGCCGACGCCGTGGCGCGGCTGGCGTCGCTCGCATCGCAGCCGCGTTGTATCGGTGCCGTACTGGTCCGCCGGGGCGGCTATTCCGTGGCTGTGGTCAGCGGCGGCGCCGTGCTGGCGTCCAAGACCGGCACCCGGCATGTCCAGTCCCGGACGGCGGCGGGCGGCTGGTCCCAGCAGCGCTTCGCGCGGCGGCGCGCGAACCAGGCCGATGCGCTGGTGGAGGCTGTCGCCGGGCATGCGGCCCGGATTTTCGCGGACCACCGGATCGAATACCTGACGCCCGGCGGCGACCGCACGCTGGCGGAGCAGGTCCTCGCCGAACCGGTGCTGAAGCAGTACGCCGCCCGTCCCCGGCTGGCGTTCCTGGACGTCCCGGATCCGCGCGCTGCGGTCCTGAAGAAGGCCGCGTCGGACCTGTGTGCGGTGCGGATCCTGGTGACGGATCCGCCGGCCTAGAAATGGCCGGCATGGTTCACCAGACGAGTTTCATCAGCCTGCTTAGCATTTTGCCGAATGTGAACTAAAATTTTGGCATTAGCCCGCCGCATGCCGGCGGTCCGACTGTAGGGAGAACGCTATGGGTTTGGATGACAAGATCGGCAACGCTGCCGAGAAGCTAGCAGGCAAGGGCAAGGAAGCCGCCGGTGAGGCCACGGGTGATGAGAGCCTGAAGGCCGAAGGCAAGGGCGACCAGGCCGCAGCCGACATCAAGCAGGCCGGCGAAAAGGTGAAGGACGCCTTCAAGCATTAGCCGACCAGTAGTGGAAGGGCGCGGGTCCCGGACGGGATCTGCGCCCTTCCTGCGTCCGCGCCTATGCGCCGCGTCCACGCCTATGCGCCGCGTCCACGCTCACTCGCCTGCCGGACCGGAGCGAGGCAAGTGGGAGCCTTCCTGGCCGGCGTCCCGGCCCGGCGCCGGTGACGCGTCGCGCAGGACCGCCCGAGCCGACCTGGGACGCCGTGGCGCCCCGAGCGCGTGGACGAACCTTTCCAGCTGCTCCTGAAAGGTGCGCCAGTCTTCCACATCCAGACTTGTAGGGTAGGCGTCAATTTCCGCCTGGCGGGCGGTGACCAGCGCCGCCCTGCCCGCCGACGTCAGCTGCACGTGGAGTTGGCGTCGGTCGACGGGATTCCGCGTCCTTGTGATGTAGCCGCCCGCTTCCAACCGGGACAGTACCCTGCCCAGGGTTTGGCTTTGGACGTGCACTTTGGCCGCGAGCTGCTCCTGGTTCAGCGGACGGGGAGCGATTGCTTCCAGGGCGATCAGTGCGGCCCGGGTCATGTTCAGCGGCGCAAGCGCCTCGTTTTGTCGATACCGGATCAGGCGGGCCGCTGTCATAACCAATCGAAAGGTGCCCTGACGGTACGGTTCAATTTCGCGTGTCATGGGTGCCGCGTTCCCGCGTCAGAGGTTCCCTCGTCACGGGTTCCCGCACCAGGGGCAAGAACGAAGGATTGACGACGAAGCCGAAGGACAGAGTATGGTGCGCCGCGTCGCTCCGGGCGCTGGTCAGGACCTGATGTACTTCGGTGGACTCGATATTGCACGCTCCTACCATAAGCATGCTTACTAAGCATTTGGCAAGCATGCTTAGTAGTCTCCTAGCCGGCGTCGCGGTTCAATACCGCGGTGGTAACCTCCCCGGACTCACCGGTCCCGTTCGTCCAGATCGTTTGGGAGTACGAGGTGGCGCGGATTCTCACTCGTTCCGCGCACATACACGCGGGGCCAACCCAAGACAGGAGCCTGTATCCACATCGGCACCCGTGCAATCCAGCCGATGATCCAGAACCCGGCGCTGGCCAGGACCATCAGCGCGATGCCACCCCAGAAGGCCCACGAAGACCACACCGGACCGAGCATATCCTGTCCCAGTTCAGTGCTTCCGGCGACGGCGGCGAAGAGACCCAGGATGAGGAAGAAGCCGATAATGCCGCCGCCGGCCCGGATGGCTTCGCCGCCGAGAACGCCTGACAGCAGCAGCGGGAGCACGATGCCGGCGCCGATCAGCAACATGGCCACAACACCGAGAGCCTCTCCTGCGTCCCCCTCAACATTGTCGCTGAGTGGTCCGATGATAAACCCGGCGCCGATCGATACGAACATAAAAATGATGAGGATAGTGCTGGTTGTACTAATAAAGCGCTCGCTGAAGCGGAACGTTCCGGCGGGGCGGCGGGTCTGTGCGGGTAGTTGCCGCGTCGGCGCCCACGGCGTCGGCTGGATTGCTGGATTCCTTTTCCTGGTTTTTCGCCTGCCGGCCTTCATCTGGCGAACCATCGGCACTCCCAATTATCGATCAAATGGATAAATCGAGTCTACGGTGCCACAGGTGAGACAACCGCCATCCCGTCGGCCGCCTGATCCCCCAAGAAATCCTGGAAGGGCCGCCGTTCCATCCCCCAACATCTTCAGATGGAACCCCGGCCCGTCCGCTGACCGGCTGGCGATGCCCTGCGGCTACTCCTCTGGAGCCAGGGTGACGGTGACTCCGTTGAGTTCCGGGCTGAAGTCGAGTTGGCAGGAGAGCCGCGATCCGCACTCCTGGTAGCCCTCGGCCTCGACCAGGAGTTCGAGTTCGTCCTCGCTGCGTTCGCCCAGGGTGTCAAAGACGTCCTTCGCCAGGAAGACGTGGCAGGTCGCGCAGGAGGCGGTGCCGCCACAGGAAGCCAGGACGGGCAGGTCGTTGTCGCGGAGGGCCTCCATCAGGGTCTGGTCCGGGTCCCACTCGAGGTCGTGGTTGGCGCCGTCGCGGTCGATGACGACGAGTTTGTTGCTGCTCATGAAGGTTCCTTTGCGTCAGGTGCTGCTGTCGTCAGGGCTTCAGCCAAATCGGCGTCGGCCACAACGCAGTCAACGAGGGCGGTAGTGGGGTCTGCGGCGAGCGAGGGGTTGATCCGCGCCCCCTGGGCGATCAGCTTCTTGGCGGGCCGGAAGTCGGCGAGGCCTGCGATGGTGTCGACGGCGGCGAGGCGTCCGTTCCGGAGGTACACCGCCGAGAACTTTCCCGCGGCGGGGTTGCCGCGCACGATCACCTCGTCGTCCGGGTGGCGGACGCCGGCAGTCTGCAGCCTGACACCGTGCTGGACGGTCCAGAACCAGGGAATCTCCGGGGCCGCGGCGGGCTGGCCGGTGAGGTGCGCTGCGACCCTGTCGGCCTGGGCCAGCGCGTTCTGGATGCATTCGAGGCGCTGGCTGGCACCGTCGAAGGTGCTGGTGAAGCGCGTGACGTCCCCCACCGCGTAGATGTCGGGGTCGGAGGTCCGTCCGTGCCCGTCAACAAGGATCCCGTCCCGGCACCGGAGCCCTGCGGCTTCCGCCAGTTCCTGGTTGGGCAGCACGCCGATTCCGGCGAGCACGACGTCGGCCGAGTGCGCGGCGCCGTCGGCGGTGGTGACCCGCTCCGCACGATCGGAGCCTTCGATGGCGGTGACCGCGGCGCCAAAGACGAAGCGGACACCGTTCTGCTCGTGCAGTTGCTCGAAGAAGCGGGACACCGGTTCGGACGTCACGCGGCTCATCGCTCGGTCCTGGAATTCGAGCACCGTGACCTCGCAGCCGGCCGCGGCGGCGGCAGCGGCGACTTCGAGGCCGATGTACCCGGCGCCGATGACGGCGAACCGGGCTCCGGGGACCAGGCTCCGCTTGAGCCCAAGGGCGTCGTCCCTGGTCCGCAGCGCCAGCACCCCGGGAAGGCTGGCGCCGGGCACCGGCAGGGCCCTTGCCCGCGAACCGGTGGCGATGACAAGCCGGGAGTAGCCGTGGCCGCTTCCGTCGGAGAGTTGGACGGTCCGGCGGGCAGGGTCGATGCTGTCGACGGTCAGTCCCGCCCGCCGGTCGATGCGCTTGTCGTCGTAGAACTTCTCTTTGCGCAGCACGGCGGACTCATCCGGTGCGCCGGTCTTCAGGAGTTCCTTGGACAGCGGAGGGCGTTCGTAGGGGGTCTCCTTTTCTGCCTCGAGCAGCAGGATGCCCCCGTCCCAGCCGCGGGTGCGCAGACCTGCCGCCACCGCGACGCCGGAGTGGCCGGCGCCGATGATGATAATCGGATCCTGGCGTGTGCCTGTGGGCTGCGGGCTAGGCATTGGACTCCCCCAGTTCCACGTAAAGGTGCTCGGGGCCCGAGTTGGTCAAGTTGTTCCCACGGACGTATTCGATGGGCTTGTCGGGGTGGAGGTTGAGGGAGTCCAGCTTTTCCGCGAGGAGTTGCACCGTGACCAGGACCTCCAGCCGCGCCAGCGGCGCGCCGAGGCAGCTGTGAACACCGTGCCCGAAGCCCAGGTGCCCGTCGGTGTTGCGGTCGATGTCGAAGGTCTCGCCGTCGGGGTATTTGTTGCTGTCGCGATTCGCGGCGGCGGGAAGCAGCCGGACGATGGCCCCGGCGGGGATGCACACGCCGGCAACTTCCACCTCTTCGGTGGTGATCCGACTGGCGCGCTGCACCGTCCCCCGGTACCGGGCGAGCTCCTCGACGAAGAGGTTTGCGTCGTCCGGGTTCCGCCGGATCCGCGCCAGCAGTTCGGGCTGGTCACTGAAGGCACGGAAAGCATTGGCGAGCAGGATCGTGGTGGTGTCGTGTCCGGCGACGAAGACGAAGGCACAGAGTTCCTTGGCTTCCTTCTCGCTGAGCAGGCCGTCCTTCCACATCCGGGCAATGTGGCCGCCCACGGAGTCGCTCTCCTCGCGGTAGAGGCGCTCCATGGTGTCCTTGAGGTAGGCGAATAACTCCATGGTGCTTTGCTCGTCGGTTCCGGTCCCCTGGGCGTTGCGTGCCAGCCGGCCGAAGTAACTGAAAGTCTCATCAGACCAGAACTTCATCTTCTCGAAGTCCTCGGCCGGGACGTCCAACAGGGCGCTGATGGTGGACATGCTCAGCGGGATTGCGTAGTCGTCGACGGCGTCGCCCCCTCCCGCCGCGAGCATCGGGGCCAGGTACTTGTTGGCGTTCTCCCGAACCCGTTCCTCGAAGCGGGCGATGGCCTTCGGAATGAACGCCTGGGCCACGACCTGGCGAAGCCGCGTATGGTTCGGTGCATCGAACAGGGTCAGGAAGGTCAGCGGGACCGGGTCAACGACCTGGGAGGAGAAGATCTTGGGGGCACGCATGGCTTTGCGGACGTCGTCGTACCGGGAGATGAACCAGACATCCGAAACCGGTGATGCGGCACGGAGGACCGGGGCGTTGTCGCGCATCCATTCGTAGTGCGCGTACGGGTCGCCCTGGGTGCCGTCGTCGACGACCTTGAACGGTGCCATGCCTTCCGGCCAAGCGAGTTCGTGGGAGTAAGGGGGCAGTCCGGCCGGCTCGGCGGGAGACGCGTCGGCGGGCAATAATTCAGTGGTGGCAGCAGACATCGTTGTCCTTCTGTCGGAGTGCGATGACGTGATGTACGTCTCAACCAAGAGTGCCCACTGAGGACCGCTCCACCTCGTAGGGATTCCGTTCATCGGTTGCGGAAGATGCCCGACGGCGGGCGGCGAAGCCGAATCCGGGGTTGGTCATCCGGATGTTGATCATCTAGGGCGGGCGGGGCGCAGCGCAGGCAGAACCTGTCGGCGCAGGGTAACGGGCCGCCCGCCCTAAACCACCTTGCGGGGGCAGCGGGGTACGCCGCGGATGGAGGCTTGCGTCGCGGTTCCCGCGCCGGAGATCGGGGCGCATCACGCTCCGGTTTGGACAGACGCCTCAACCTATTCGACGCGGCTTAGCCGGTCAGGCGTGGTGGGCAAGAAAGTGTTCCAGGATGGATTCGTCGAGGGGCTCATAGAAGATCAGATTGTCGGTGTCTGCGGCACGGAACGCGTGCCCGGCCGTGACGAGGTGCCAGTCCGGGAAGGGGTCCGCGGGCAGTTCCTGCTCCTGTTCAGGATCCGGGCCGGGATCCAGGGGCAGGGCCTGGTCCAGGTCTCTGTCTCGGTCCGGGGGCATGGCTGCGCCTATGTCGAGGTCCCTGTCCGGGTCCGGGTACATTTCCCCGGCTGCATCCATGTCCGCGTCAGCGTGCGGGTCCGCGTCCGTGTCCAGGAATCCGGGTGGCCAGTGGGGTGGTTCCCAGTCCTGTTGTTCGCTGGGGTAGTACCGTCCGGACGGGGAGGTCCAGCCGGGCGGGGCGTCCTTGCTGGCCCCGGCCGGTGTCCAGGCTGAACTGTGTTTCAGCCCGTGATGCTTGCGGCACGGTCCGCCGAGGTTGGTGATCCCGGTGGTCCCTCCGTCGGCCCAGGCCAGGAGATGGTCCGCGTCGTTGTCCAGGGAATGGTTGTGACAGCCCGGGAACGGGCACCGGCCATCGCGAAGCCGCAGCCACTGCCGCAGCGCGGGGGGCAGGCGGTAGCTGCTCCTCCCGATTTCCAGCGGCGCCCCGTCCCGCGGATCCACCAGCACCCGGTAAAACGAGCCGGCCCCGTCGGCGATCAGGCGCCGGGCCATCGAGGGCGGGATCGGCCCGTACCCGTCCAGCATCGCCGGTTCCTCAGTGGCGCCCAGCAGCGAGAACACGGGCACGGTGATCAGGACCTGCGCCCGCGGCGACGGCACACCCCCGCCCGCACCCGCCCCCTCAGCGCCCGCGGCACCATCAGCGCCGGCGGTGAGGAGCCAGGTCGCGGCGATGTCGGCGCGCAGCTGGGTCAGGGTGCGTGCCTCGGCCGGGCCCTGCAGGGCGCGGGCCGCGGCGGTGGTCCGGTCCCAGATCCCCGCGGCGGTATCGGCCGGAAGATACGCGGAGAACCACGCCATCCCGTCGGTGTCCGGGCGGAACTCGGTCCGCCGGTCCGCGACGCACTTGGTGTGGCGTTTTTCGATGCTCTCCCGGTGGTGGCGTTCACGCCAGGTCCGGGCCTTGGCCCGCAACCGGCCCGGGACGAGCTCCCCGGCCGGGCAGCCCCGGGCCGGGTCCGGCGCGTCGGGGTCCAGGAAGTGCCCCTCCAGCGCCGCCGCCCCCACCGGGTCCAGGTTCACCGTTTCCTCCACCACGACCCTCGCGTGCGCCCAGGAAATCGTCCCCGCCGTGAGCGCGGCGAGGGTCAGCGGCAACGTCGTCGTCAGCGCCAGGCAATCGCCCAGGAACCCGTCCGCGGCCGCTTCACTCACGGTCAGCAGGCACGCGATTTCCGCCCGCATCGCCATCTCCTCCAAGGTGTTGTCCCGCAGCGACGCCGCCGGCGGCGCCAGCGCCTGCGTGCCATTCACGATGTCCGCGGCGAGCTGCACCTTCAGCGCCGCAAGCGGGCCCTCGACCGCGACCAGCAGCGCGAGCCCGTCCAGGGAATCATCCACCCGGTCCCGCATCGGATCAGCGCGGTCAGCGCCGGCCCCCTGGAAGCCCGCCAGCGCCGCAAACGACGCCTCGGCAGCCGCCAGCGCCGCCCTGCTCTCCACACTCCAAGCCGTAGTGCTATCCATACACCCCAAACTAGCAAGCACCCCTGACACTTTAACTAGACCGTTTCCGATCCCGGTCCTTCTTCTTCTGAACTCGATGTACCTGTTCTCGGAAGCCTGAGGATCGTCAGTCTTACTGATCCAACAGCCAATACGCTCTGCCGCTGATATGTAGGTCGGGTTGTCAAGAGGCAGAGGTGAGCGGCTCCTGGGTTTGTGGTTCCGGGGGCCGCTCATCGTGTGCCGGGCCGGTTGTGGTGTGAGTGGTGGCGAGTCGTTTTCGACTGGGCAGTGTCAGGCTGATATTCGCGGGGTTGGTTACCGCATGACGATTTGTTCGGCGGGAGCATTATCGGTGTCTAGGTTCGGGCGTCGACGGTTGGTCCGTCTGCTCATAGCGAATTCTCGAGTTTGCTCCGGGTGCTGCCATCGCACTTGCATCACGTCCCGGGGGCACGATCTGGGTCAGGCCGCGTTCATGTGTTCTCCTTGCTGGAGTGGGGCGGCCAGGGACCAGCACCAGCCGGCGAGCTCGCGGGCGATCGCGGTGTTTGCCTTGACGGACATTTTGCGGCGCTCATCGAAGTGTTCCCACTTGTGGTGGAGCCGGTGGTTTCCTTCCAGGGCGCGGATCCGGGTTGCCGGGGCCACGAGGTCGAGCTGGCGCAGCAGCCGGTCCCCCGGGCCGGGCGTAGGGGCGCCGGTGCTGCCAGGCGGCTTCGATGAAGAGTTTGCGCGCGTAGGTGTTCCCGGCCTTGGTGATCGGGCCCTGGTGCCGGGATTGGCCGGAGGAGTTCTCACTGGGGACCAGCGAGAGGTAGGAGCCGATGGACGAACCGGTGAAGCGGGTCCAGTCCCCAACCTCCACGGCGAGGCCGAACGCGGTCGTGACCTGGATCCCGCGGAGGCACATCAACGCGTCTATCACGGGGGTGTAGCGGCAGGCCGCAGCCGTGTCGGCGACCTGCTTGTCGATCCTTTTGAGGTGCCCGGCGAGCAGCTCGGCCTGCTCGACGTCGGCCTCGTAGGTGAACTGCAGCGCCGGTTCGGCAAGCGCTGGCGGTGCAGCCACCGGCTGTGTTCCTGCGTCCATCGGGTTTCTTTAGGGTAGCGGATGCCGTGGCGCAGCAGGATGGCGTTAACGTGCTGGCGGCGTGCGCGAGATTCTTGGCCGTGCCCGAGCGAAGCCGGGACAGGTCCCGGAGGGCTTCTTCCTCAGGGTCCGGGATCCGCACTTCGGTGACGGAGCCGACCGCGAGCATCTCTGCCAGGACCCGGGCGTCGCGCCGGTCGGTTTTAATCCGGTCCCCGGGTGCGCGCAGCAGTTTCGAGGACGCCGCGACGACGCAGTTGATGCCGACAGCCCGCAGGTAGCGGGCCAGGACGAACCCGGTCGGGCCCGATTCGTAGACGACCTTGACCGGCGGGGCGAACCGGCGGACCCACTCCAGCACCATCGCCGGGTCAGAGGCCATCGTGTGGGTGCTGATTTCACCGGTGTCCGGGTTCAACGCATGTCCCACAACGTTGACCGCGTGAACATCCAGACCAATGAAAGTATGCTCGAACATAGCCGGGACCTCCCAAACTTCACATGTGGCACTACCATTGCACCCCCGACGAGCCGGCCAGGCCAAGGGAGCGGTCAATGGCAACCCACGGACCCTGTGAAACAGAAGGCCCCGGCCTCTTGCCGTTACCTGGCCCCGTCCGGGATGGAGGACATCACCGCCGGGATCAGGCCCCCGCAGCGCCACCGACCACGCAGACGGCACGGACTACACCAAAGCCGGCGCTGCCGGGCCGACCCGGCGATAATGGCCGGTCTCGGACGGGGCTGGGGGCCCCGCACCCCTCACTTCATATCGTCCAGGCACCTTTTGCCACACCGGCATGCAGTTCATTCCTTTGCAGTGGCCTGAGTCAGTTCAGGCTCTCTCGGAGCCGTCGGGGAATGTTGTCCAGCTCCGCATCGGTGAGAGCGCGATGGGGAGGGCGGAGGCGCCGGCGAGCTGGGCCCAGATCCAGAGCAAGGGTTGGACGACTATCCATGTGGCCGCGGCGCCCCCAGCAAGGCTGGCGACAGGCATGTTTCCGAGGACAAAGAGTCTGTTGCTGGTCATGACTGTCCCAAGCGCACCGGTGGGCGCGATCCGCGGGATGATCCCGGCCCCCGCTACTGATATGACCACGACAGGAGGCCCACCCGAACGCGGAGACCCCGAGCCAGAGAGCAGGGAACCACGGGAGGACGGGGCAAGGGACGTCAGCGCGACAGCCGGGACGCAGGCGATGCCGCCGAGTATCCTGGTCTTGCCGATGCGACCGGGGCCGTTGTGGCCCTATTTGTGCAGGCCTGGAATGTGCCCTTCCCGTCCATTCGGAACCAGGCCCGGGCCGCGGCGTGGGGTGCTGGTACAGCATCGGCCTTACTGGCTGGTGGTGCATTGCTCCTGGACGGTGGGAATCCGGTGGTGATCCCCGCCGCGGGTGCAGTTTTTGTTCTTGTTTCGTTTCTCATCGCCCTGGCAGTTACGGCACGGCTGCTGCGGTACCTTGCGTCCGGTGAATCAACTGACCGAGCGTAGCTGCAGGGCTGGAAGCATCACCGCGGCCGACAGTCACCGGCGTCGGGGAGCCTGGCCCGACGCCTTGAGGGCACGGGCGATCCCGTGTGCTGCAGTCAGCAGCGCCGGGACGGTGTAGGGAACGGTGGCTTCGCCCCTGGGAACAATGGCATTGAGCGCGGCCGCGACCGTGCCGTCCGGGCCGAAGACCGGCACCGCAATACCGGTCCATTCAGACACTCCGATCCCCGGGATGGCGACGTAACCGCGCTGCCGGATCTCGGCCAGATGCTTCCGGATCAGGGCCGGGTCCGTGATGGTTTCCGGGGTCACCTGCTCCAGCCGCCCGGAGAGCACCTCTTCCTGCACGGCGGGTCCTGAGTGCGCGAGCAGGACGAGCCCGGAGGATGCGGCGTGGACCGGCATGCGCTGCGCAATGTGCGCCGCCCGCAGGGCGGAATCCGGCGAGGAAAGACGCTCTACGTAGAGCACGGTGCCATGGTCCAGCACGGCGAGGGTGGTGTGCTGGTGCACGGCCGCCTGGACATCCTCCATGTACGGCAGGGCCACTTCACGCAGATTGAGCGCCCTCGATCCCCGGGCGGCGAGCTCCCACATCCGCATCCCGGAACACAGATTCCCGTCCGGCAGCCGTTCGATCAGGCCATGCAGCACCAGATCGTCAACCAGGCGGTGCACGGTGGTCAAAGGCAGTCGCGCCCGGCTGGCGAGGCCGGAGAGCGTCATGGTCGGGAGATCCCGGTCGAAGGCGCTCATCAGCCGCACGACGCGGCTGATTACCGATTCACCCGAGGGGGAATTTGCCATGGCGCGCCCCGGCCCCTGCGTCGTGGCAAGTCATTTGCTCAGCCCGCCGCCGTCGGCTGATCAGACGCCGGCCACACGGGTGATGCCCCGGTCGGCGGCGAGCTTCGCGATGTCCCGGCCCGCCCGGTAACCGAAGACCAGTGCCGGGCCGATGTGCGAGCCGTAGCCCGGGTAGCCGCCGCCGAAAACGCTGACCGCCGCCGCGCCGACGGCGATCAGGCCGGGAACCGTGGTTCCCTCTTCGGTGGTGACTTCGGAGCGTTCGTTGACGCCGATGCCGGCGAAGGTTCCCAGGTCGCCCATCTGGATCTTGGCTGCGTAGAACGGTCCCTTGCCAATCGGGGCCAGGTTCGGGTTCGGCTTGTGCTCCATGTCGCCGCGGAAGTGGTTGTACAGGGTGGAGCCTCGGCCGAATGCCGGATCCTCGCCGCGTTCCGCTGCCGGATTGAACCCGGCCACGGTTGCCGCCAGGTCCGCGGCGTCAATGCCTAGTTTGCCGGCCAGCTCCGCCAGGGTCTCCCCTCTGACGAGGTACCCGGTCTTGTAGAAGTAGCCGCGCGGCATCGGCCAGGGCTTGGCGTAGCCGATGCCGTACTTGTGCATCGTCTTCGCATCGCCGATCACGTACCCGAATGTTTTGTCCTCGTCCTTGTTGTGCGCGATCATGGTTCCGCCGAAGTCGTGGTAGCTCAGGGCCTCGTTCCCGAAACGCCTGCCGTGGCGGTCGACGGCGATCAGGCCCGGCAGGCCGATGGCCCGCAGGTGCGGGAAGAGCCGCTCTTTGCCGTTGAGGTATCTGAAAACCGTGACCGGCGCCCAGGACCCTACGCTGAACACCGAGTTGTCGATATGCCCGCCGGCACTGATGGCCAGGGTGGCGGCGTCACCGCCGTGGCCAACGGTCGGGGTGAAGTGGTCCACGCCGTCGGGATCGTGCGGGAAGTACTGCTTCCGCAGTTCCTTGTTCCCGGAGAAGCCGCCGGCGGCCAGGATGACCCCCAGGCGCGCCTCCACGGTGGCCGCGTGGTCTCCCCCAAGGACGGCGCCGGTGATGTTGCCGGCGTCGTCCCGCGTCAGCGAGAGTGCCGGTGAGGAGTTCCAGAGGCGCACGCCGAGGTCATCGGCGCTTTTCACCATCCGGGTCATCAGCGCGTTGCCGTTGGACCGCAGTACCGGGCGCTGGTAGCGTGCAGCGTCCGCCCACGTGCGCAGCAGTTTTTTGGCAACGTAAATAAACGACTTGACCGACTGGTTCACATGGAAGAACTCGTTGATGTCCGGGCCCACCTGCGGCATGTAGCCAAAAACCGTGTAGGAGCTCATGTAGGGCTGCATCAGGAGCCGCTTGTCCCCCAGCACGCGCGCGTCAACATCCTGCGGCAGGATTGCGCGGCCGGAGAGTTTCGCGCCGGGCAGGTCCATTTTGTAGTCCGGGGACTTCTCGGGATAGGAGAACTTCACCTCGGTCTCGTTCTCAAAGAAGGAGATGGCTTCGGGCACGGTGTCCAGGAAGTCACGCACCCCGGCCTCGTTGAACGTCTCCGGCGCCAGGCTTCGCAGGTAAGTCTCCGCTTCCTCGCGGGTATCGCCCTGCTCCAGCCCCTGCTTGTTGCCGGGCACCCAGGCCCAGCCCGCGGAGATCGCCGTCGTGCCGCCGAAGTACTGCTCCTTCTCCGCGACAATCACGTTCAGCCCCTGCGAAGCGGCTTTCACCGCTGCAGCCATACCGGCCACACCGGACCCGATGACGAGGACATCACAAAGGACGGGGTTACTCATGTTTTTACTCCGTTCAGTCGGCCGCGCGTCGTTGCGGCAGCCGGGTGGAATGCTTGACCCCCCAGTAGAGCCGGTGACACGGATCACTGCGAGGTGGATTACCATTGAGCGGGAATCCTGAGGAGGACCAATGGCCAACTCAGCGTCGGGCGAGTCGATCATCGGCCGCTTCGTGAAGATCGTCAGCGCCTTTGACGACCGCCACCCCTCCATGAGCGTCGCGGAACTGGGCCGCCGCACCGGCCTGCCCGTAACCACCGCCTACCGCCTGGTTAACGACCTGCTGCTGGAGCGGCTGCTCGACCGGGAGCCGGGCGGGAATGTGCACATCGGGACCCGGATGTGGGAGCTGGTGTCGCGCGGATCCAAGATGGTGGGGCTGCGGGAAGCCGCCCTGCCGTTCATGGAGGACGTCCAGGCCGTGGTCCAGCATTCCACCACCCTGGGTATCCTCGATTCCGATGAGGTCCTGTACATCGAGCGGATCGGCTCGCATTCCACCATTGTGGACATCACAAAAATCGCCGGCCGCCTCCCGCTGCACGCCACGTCCTCAGGACTGGTGCTGCTGGCCAATGCGCCGGCCGAGTACCAGGAGACCGCCCTGGCCCGGCCCCTGGCGAAGTTCACCGAAACCACCCTCACCGACCCTCCCCAGCTGCGCCGGCACCTGGCCGAAATCCGGCAGCGGGGCTACGCCGTGATGCCCGGGGTGATCGTGACGGAATCCAGCGGCATTGCCGTCCCCGTCTTCGGCCCGGACAATACGGTCGTCGCCGCCCTCAGTGTCGTGGTGCCCCGGAACGAGGAGAACGTACCCGCCCGGGTTCCGGTTCTGATGGCCTCCGCACGCGGCATCTCCCGCGCCCTGGGCTGGCGCGGCGAGCTCAAGGGCGCGCTCCGCCAGAGCTACTAGGCGTTACTTTTCCGTTCATCGGCAATCCTGTGGTCCCCATCACAACCCCGCTGTCACTCTGGCTAAGACGCAGCAAAGCGGCTGCAGGAGTTACGAGGAGCAGAACACATGAACACCACAGCGAACCGCGTGGCCGGTAAGACCGCAATCGTCACCGGCGGCCGCGGCGATCTGGGCAGTGCCACCGCCGCCCTGCTGGCCCAACACGGCGCCAAGGTGGCCAGTCTCGACGTCGCCGACGTCCCGGCCGCCGCCACCCACGCGAGCATCAGCCAGTACGACGTCGACGTGACGAGCGAGGACAGCGTCGCCGAGGCGATCCGCCGCGTCACCGAGGACCTCGGCGCGCCGGACATCCTGGTGAACGCCGCCGGCATCATCGGCCCCGCCGGCGCATCCCACACCGCCTCCGTCACCGACTTTGACACGATCTTCAATGTCAACGTCAAGGGCGTCTGGCTGATGACCAAGTACGTGGTTCCGGGCATGATCGAAAAGGGTGCCGGCAGCATCGTGAATTTCTCCTCGATCCACGGCCTCACCGGCGGCAAGAACGTTCCGCTGTACCACGCCACGAAGGGCGCCGTGCGGCTGCTGAGCAAGTCCGATGCGGCCGCCTACGGCAGCCGCGGCATCCGGGTGAACTCCATCCACCCCGGATCCATGAACACCCGGATGAGCCGCCGCTCCGCCGAACAGTCCGACATCGGCGCGGAGCAGTACTACAAGCAGCTGGTCGGCTCCAACCCGCTTCCCCGCCAGGGCGAGCCGGACGAAATCGCCTACGGCGTCCTGTACCTGGCCTCCGATGAATCCCGTTTCACCACCGGCTCGGAGCTTGTGATCGACGGCGGCTACACCGCCGTCTGAGGTCCCGCCCGACCTCCGCCCGTCCCCCTCCCGGAGGCTGCCCCGCAGCCGCGCCGGAACATCTTCTTCCCCGAAAGGTAACACCCATGAAATTCGTCAATGGACCCGCATCCGACCGCTACGACGTCGTCGTCGTCGGCTCCGGCGCCGGCGCCCTCACCGCGGCGGCCACCGCAGCCCGAGCCGGCAAATCCGTCGTCGTTCTGGAGAAGAGCGCCCTGCTTGGTGGGACCTCGGCCGTCTCCGGCGGCATGCTCTGGGTCGTTGACAACCACCACGCCCGCAAAGCCGGCATCACCGATTCGAAGGAAGCGGCCGCAGAGTACGTCCGGGCCGTCGCCCGCGGACGCGGCCGGGAGGAGCTCCTGGACGCCGCCCTGGACTACGGGGACCAGATGCTGCGCTTCGTCGAAGCCGAATGCGGCGTCCGCTTCATCTTCCTGGACAACTTCCCCGACTACCGCCAGGACCTGCCCGGCGCCATGGAGGGCGGCCGCACGGTCGAGCCCGAACTGTTCAACAGCAGGGAGGCCCTCGGCGCCCTCACCGCACACGTCCGCACCGACGGCCGCGCCCCGTTCACCATGCAGGAATACGAAAGCTGGGGCGCCTTCACCCAATTCCCCTGGGACGACCTCAACCAGCGCCAGGCCGACGGGCTCGTCGCCAAAGGCCAGGCCCTCGTGTCCATGCTCCTGTCCAGCCTCGTCCGCGACGGCGCAGCCCTCGTCACCAACGCCCGCGGACACCGGCTGCTCACCGACGGCAGCCGGGTAAGCGGCGTCGAACTCGAATCCGGCGAAGTCTTCCAGGCGAACGACGGCGTAGTGCTGGCCACCGGAGGCTTCGAATGGGACAAGGCGCTGGCCGACTCGATGCTCGCCTCGCGGCTCCACACGATGTGCTCGCCGCCCTCGAACACCGGCGACGGCCTGCGGATGTCCCAGCGGATCGGCGGCCAGACCCGTGGCACCCGTGAAGCCTGGTGGGCCCCGATGTCCGTCACCGGCGACACCCGCGACGGGCAGCCGATCGGCACCCTGCTCCGCTTCGAGCGCCAGGGCCCCGGATCCCTCATGGTCAACCGCCACGGCCGCCGTTTCGCCAACGAATCCCAGAACTACAACGACCTGGCCCGGAGCCTGCAGTCCTGGGATTCCGCCCGGAACCAGACGCTCAACACCCCCGCGCACGTGATCGTCGACTCCGCCTACCTGGAGCGCTACGGCATCCTGGCCCACCGCGCCGGCCAGCCCACCCCTGCCTATCTGACCGAGGCGGCATCCCTGGCAGAACTCGCGGCAAAGATCAACGTTCCCGCCGAAAACCTCAGCGCAACGGTGGCGCGGTTCAACGAATACGCGGTCAAGGGCGAAGACCCCGACTTCGGCCGCGGCGAAAGCGCGTACGACAAGTACTGGGGCGACGACACCAACCCGCACCCGAACCCATCCCTGGGTCCGCTGCAGACCGGACCGTTCTACGCCATGGAAGTGGTCAACGGCGCGTTCGGCACCAACGGCGGCGTCGCCACCGACGGCCGGGCCCGCGTCCTGGACGTCGACAACCGCCCCATCGAGGGCCTCTACGCCGCCGGCAACACCACCGAAAACGCCTACGCCGCCGGCTACCCCGGCGCTGGTGCAACCCTCGGCCCGATCATGACCATGGGCTACCTCGCCGGCCGCACCATCACCGGCCAGGCACCCGCTTTCGACCCCGGTTCCCCGGCCCCCGCCGAAGCCGCCGCTCCGAAAGCCGCCGAAGCCCGCACTGAACTCGTAGGAGCCTGAGATGATCCGCCACACAGTACTTTTCAAGTTCAAACCGGATTTCCCGCCCGCCGACAAGCAGGCCTGGATCGCCGGACTCAACAGGATGACCGGGAACATCCCCGGCATGCTCAGCCTGACCCACGGCCCGGACCTGCTCAACACCGAGCGGTCCTTCGATTACGCCATCGTGGCGGACTTCGCGAAGGTCGAGGACATCGCGGTGTACAACACCCATCCGTTGCACGAGCCGCTCAAGGCCTACTCATTCCCCAACAGCCAGCAGATTCTCTCGGTGGACTTCCACCTCGGGGATACCCAGCCGGCTGCCGCTAAGACATCGTTGTCTTAAGGAGATCCCCATGCACACTGCAACCGCTCCCGGCCTGGCCGCGCGCAAGACCCCGCGGAAGGCGGCCCTGGCATCGTTCCTGGGCAGCACGCTGGAGTACTACGACTTCTTCATCTACGGGACGGCCGCCGCGCTGGTGTTCCCGCACCTGTTTTTCCCGTCGGCCGACCCTGCCCTCGGACTGGTGGCGGCCTTTGCCACCTTCGGTGTCGCCTACGTGGCCCGGCCCGTGGGCGGACTGGTCATGGGCCACTTCGGCGACAAGCTGGGGCGCAAGAAGATCCTGCTGCTCACCCTGGGCATCATGGGCCTGGCGTCGCTGGGCATCGGTTTCCTGCCGAGCTATGAACAAGTCGGCATCTGGGCGCCGATCCTGCTGGTGGCCGGCCGCCTGGCCCAGGGATTCTCCGCCGGAGCCGAGTCCGCCGGGGCCTCCACGCTCACGCTGGAACACTCCCCGGAAGGCAAGCGGGGCTTCTACACCAGCTTCGTGATGACCGGCTACGCCTCCGGCATGGTGCTGGCGACCCTGGTCTTCATCCCGGTGACCGCTCTCCCGCAGGAAGCCATGATGAGCTGGGGCTGGCGCATCCCGTTCTGGCTCTCCATCGTGGTGCTGGGCATCGCCTACTGGGTCCGGACGCACCTTGACGAGACCCCGGTGTTCGAGGAGGCGCAGGAAAAGCACCAGGTCGCCCCGATGCCGGTCAAGGAAGTGCTCAAGTTCCAGGGCCCCGACGTGCTGCGGGTGGTGGGGATGTCCATCATGTCCGTTATGCAGACCATCTTTACGGTTTTCGGACTCGCGTACGCCACCTCCACCGCGGGTTTTGACCGGGCCTCCATCCTGACCGTCAACGCAGTGGCCATCGGGCTGTCCATGTTCGCCATGCCGCTGGCCGCCAGGCTGTCCGACCGGATCGGCCGGCGCCCCCTGCTCCTGACCGCCGCGATCGGCTGCTCGGTCACGATCTTCCTGTACTTCCTGGCGCTCTCCTCCGGCAACATCGTGCTGGTTTTCCTGGCCGCTTTCCTGAACATGACGGTGCTGTACTCGGGGTTCAACGGCATCTGGCCCTCGTTCTTCGCCGAGCAGTTCGCCGCCCCCGTGCGCTACACCGGCATGGCGATGGGAAACCAGCTGGGACTCGTCCTGGCCGGCTTCGGCCCGATGATCGCCGGCATGCTGCTGGCCCCGGGCATCACCGGCTGGATTCCGGTGGCCGTCTTCGCCACGGTCTGCATGCTGATCGCGGCCGCCTCGGCGTACTTCTCCCGCGAGACCTACAGGACCCCCATCGAGGAACTGGGCGCACCGTACCTGGCCGGAACCGCACGGCGCCGGGAGCTGCAGGCCCAGGAGTTGCTGGCCCAGGAGACACTCGCCGCCCAGCAGCCGCCGGCCCGGCCGGCAGTGCAGCTACCCTGACGCCCCGACGCAGAGGAGACCGGATGTCCAGAACCAGACGCCACAACCCCTTCCCGCACCACTGGCCGGCTCAGGTGGCCGGGATGCAGGCCCTCGGATGGCACGGATCCGGGGTGCAGGGCTCCGGGAGGTGCCCGGCCCCCGCCGCACCCTCCGGAGTGCCGCCGGCCGCGGCTCAGCGCCCGGACGGGGAACTGACCGCAGCGCCCTGGCTCGGCCTGCACTATGAGACCGAAGGCAGTTAGCGCATCCGCCCGAAATGCCCGACCGCGCCTGCCGCACCCTTTGCTTCGGGGGCGGCAGGCGCCGTTTTCAGCAGCCGGTCAGGTGCCGCTTGGGCCGTTCCTGCCGGTAAAGGTACCGGCCGGCTTCCCTGAATCCGGCGCCGGTGTAGAGGTCCCGGGCCCCGGCATTGGAAGCCATCACCAGCAGCCAGAAGCTGCTGAGGCCCCGGGCGTCCCCTTCGCGCAGCAGGCCCCGCAGAATCCGGCTGGCATGGCCGCGCCGCCGGGCCTCAGGGCTGGTTGCCATGCAGTACAGCCCGCCCGTCCCGCTGGCCCCCCCGGGAGGAAGAGCGAGGCGCCCGACGGCGGCGGGCCGGCCTGCGTCGTCGCGCACCAGGGCGTACAGCGAGGGGCAGTGTTCAAGGATGCCGCGGGCGACGGCGACGGCAGTGTCGTCGCCGCGGCCGTCGACGCCCCACCACAGCCGCAGCCACTCCGCGGAGGGCCCGGCGGAGATCTCGACGCCGGTGTCGGGGCCGGTATCGGTGTCCAAGGATCTGCTGCCGCCGTCGCGGACCAGCACCAACGTTTCGGACTGCCGGGTGAAGCCTTCCTCGTCCAGTACGGCGTTAAGCGCAGCGTACCGCGGGTCCTCGAAGACCTGGAGGATCAGCGGCAACCGGCGGTTCCGGTACCATAGGCGTGCCCCCCGGAGGGCGGCGAGGAGCGCATGCGGGTCGGTCCCGGGTTCGCGGGGCCAGACGGAGTTGGCCCGTTGCGTCACGCCCGAGGCGGCGCGGAGCACCCAGCCGCCGGCCTCCTGCCGCTCGGCGGCCGGCCACGCGGCATCCATCAGCGCCTCCAGCCCGGGCATTAGTTCCGGTCCCATCAGGGTCCCCTTCCGTCCGGCACGTCTTCCAGCGTTACCCCCGGAGCATCCAGCACAATACTGCGACAGCAACGGCCCCCCGGTTTCCCGGAGAGCCGTTGCCGCAGAGCCGTCAGGCTATTTGGTGCCGTTCTGGGTCGTCTTGCCATCCTCTGGCTTCGGCGGTGCCGCTTTTTTGGCTTCCGGCTTGAAGTCGACGCCGGCCTCCTTGCGCTGCTGCGCCGTGATCGGGGCGGGGGCTTGGGTCAGCGGGTCAAAGCCGTTGCCGGTCTTCGGGAACGCGATGACGTCGCGGATGGACTCGACGCCGGCCAGCAATGCGACCACGCGGTCCCAGCCGAAGGCGATGCCGCCGTGCGGAGGCGCGCCGAACTTGAAGCCCTCGAGCAGGAAGCCGAACTTGGTCTGGGCATCCGCCTTGTCCAGTCCCATCAGTTCGAAGACCCGTTCCTGGATATCGCTCTGGTGGATACGGATCGAGCCGCCGCCGATTTCGTTGCCGTTGCAGACGATGTCGTAGGCGTAGGACAGCGCGGATTCGGGATCCTTGTCGAAGCTGTCCATGAATTCGGGCTTGGGCGAGGTGAACGCGTGGTGCACGGCAGTCCACTGCCCGGCGCCAACGGCGACGTCGCCGGACGCGACGGCCACTGCGGCCGGTTCGAACATCGGGGCGTCCACTACCCAGCAGAAGGCCCAGTCACTCGGGTTGATGAGGCCGGTGCGGTGGCCGATCTCCACCCGGGCAGCACCCAGCAGGGCGCGGGACGGTGACTTCTCACCCGCGGCGAAGAAGATGCAGTCGCCCGGTTTGGCGCCGACGGCCCCGGCCAGGCCGGCGCGCTCGGTGTCGGTGAGGTTCTTGGCCACCGGGCCGGTGAGTTCGCCGTGTTCCTTGTACAGGACATACGCCAGGCCCTTGGCGCCGCGCTGCTTGGCCCATTCCTGCCAGGCGTCGAGCGCGCGGCGGGCCTGGGAGGCGCCGCCGGGCATCACGACGGCGCCGACGTAGGGTGCCTTGAAGACGCCGAAGTTGGTGTCCTTGAAGAACTCGGTCAGCTCGGTGAGCTCCAGCCCGAAGCGCAGGTCGGGCTTGTCCGAGCCGTAGCGGGCCATCGCGTCGTGGTAGGTGATGCGCTGGATCGGCGTCGGGATTTCGACGTCGATCAGCTTCCACAGGGCCTTGACGATGCTTTCGCCGAGGCGGATGATGTCGTCCTGCTCGACGAAGCTGGCTTCGATGTCGAGCTGGGTGAACTCCGGCTGGCGGTCCGCGCGGAAGTCCTCATCGCGGTAGCAGCGGGCGATCTGGTAGTACTTTTCGAAGCCGCCGACCTGCAGGAGCTGCTTGAACAGCTGCGGGGACTGCGGCAGCGCGTACCAGGAACCCGGCGCCAGGCGGGCGGGGACCACAAAGTCGCGGGCGCCTTCCGGCGTCGAGCGCGTCAGGGTTGGGGTTTCGATCTCGACGTAACCGTCCTGGTGGAGCAGTTCGCGGGCCACGCGGTTGGCCTCCGAGCGCAGACGCAGGTTGCGGGCGGGGCCGGGGCGGCGAAGGTCCAGGTAACGGTGCTTGAGGCGGGCTTCCTCGCCGACCTCGACGTGCTCGTCGATCTGGAACGGCAGCGGCTCGGAGGTGTTCAGGATGGTGACCTTCTCGGCCATCACCTCGATCTCTCCGGTGGCCAGCGCAGGGTTCTCGTTGCCCTCGGGGCGCCGGGAGACTGTGCCCACAATCTGCAGCACGTATTCGTTGCGCAGGCCGTGGAAGACTTCCTCTTCACGGACAACCACCTGGGACACGCCCGACGCGTCACGCAGGTCAACGAACGCGACACCACCGTGGTCACGACGCCGGCCGACCCAGCCTGCGAGGGTTACGGTTTGTCCAATGTGCTCGGAGCGAAGGGATCCGAGGTCATGTGTGCGCAGCACAGCACGCCTTTCTGAAGAAGACTGAGGGAAAGCAATATTCAAGTTCACTAGGATCGCTACTGGAACGATCCCGTTCGAGTTTACCCGTTGGAAAGGCACCTCCCGCCATGGCAAGCCGGCATCAGAGCAAGGCGTCACCCGACCGGCACACCCCCCGGCAGCTGCAGCGCCGGCTGGGCGTCCTCGATTCCACCGCGATCGGGCTCGGCTCCATGCTGGGCGCTGGCGTTTTTGTGGTCTTCGCACCGGCGGCTGCCCTGTCCGGTCCCCTGCTGCCCGTCGCGGTGGCCCTGGCGGGCATCATCGCGTACTGCAACGCGGTCGCCTCCGCCCAGCTGGCCGCCATCTACCCCTCCAGTGGCGGAACCTACGTCTACGGGCGGAACCGGCTGGGCGAATGGCCGGGCTTTCTTGCCGGCTGGGGCTTCGTGACCGGCAAGACGGCGTCCTGCGCGGCGATGGCCCTGACCTTCGGCCACTACCTGGCGCCGGACGTCGCGACACCGCTGGCGGTGTCCGCCGTCGTGGCCCTGACCGGCGTGAACCTGTTCGGCATCACCCGGACTGCGCTGCTGACCCGGATCCTGCTGGGCGTGGTGCTCGCCACCCTCGCCTTCGTGACGGCCGCCGCGATCCTGGGGCCGCATCCTTCATCAGACAGTGCCGCCGGTGCCGCCGGCAGCGCCGGCAGCGCCGCGGCGGGCGGCTGGGGTGTGCTGCCCGCGGCCGGGCTGATGTTCTTTGCCTTCGCCGGCTATGCCCGGATCGCGACGCTGGGCGAGGAGGTCAAGGACCCCACCCGCACCATTCCGCGGGCGATTCTCGCGGCGCTGGCAGGCGCCTTCGTGATCTACTTCGGCCTGGCGCTGCTGCTGCAGTGGCACCTGCCGGCGGAGCAGCTGGCCGGGTCGCCGGCGCCGCTGCTCGATGCCGTCGCCAGTTCACGGCTCAGCGCCGGCGTCCCCTTCGTCCAGGCGGGCGCGGCCGCCGCCTGCCTCGGCGCGCTGCTGGCACTGATCACGGGCGTGGGCCGGACCGCTATGGCGATGGCGCGGGAACGCGACCTGCCGTCCCCGCTTGCCCGGGTGGGCGGCGCGCACGCGGTTCCGTTCCTGGCCGAGCTGGCCGTCGCCGCCGCCGTCATCGTGCTGCTGCTGACCAGTAACGTCCTGACCGTCGTGGGCTTCTCCAGTTTCGGCGTGCTGGTTTACTACGCGGTGACGAACGCCGCCGCGTTCACCTTGTCCGCGCGTGCCTGGCATGCACCCCGCTGGCTCAATGCGCTGGGCTTCGCCGGTTGCCTGCTTTTGGCCGTGATGCTGCCGCCGGCTTCGGTGCTGGGCATGGCGGCGGTGCTGGCCGTGGGCGTGGCGGGGCGCTTCCTTGTGCTGCGGCGGCGGCTGCGGAAGGCCGCCGCTTAGGGCCCGGAGGACTTAGGCCCTCAGGACTTAGGCCTTCGGGACTTAGGCCTTCGGGACTTAGGCCTTCAGGACCCGGACGTGCAGGTCGTCCGCCGCCGGCGCCCAGCTGGCCGGATCGGCGTCGACCTGTTCGCCGGAGCGGATGTCCTTGACTTGGTGTTTGCCGTCGTCGTCGGTGAACCAGACAAAGGGGATGCCGCGGCGGTCGGCGAATTTGATCTGCTTGCCGAACTTCTCGGCCTTGGCGGCCACCTCGGTCGCGATCCCGCGGCTGCGCAGCTCCGCGGCGACGTCCTGCGCCGCACCCCAGCTGTCATCGCTGTTCAGCGCCACCAGCACGGCGGTCGGCACGGATCGTGTCGCTTTGGCCAGGTCCTGGCTGAGGATCCGGGAGACCAGCCGGGTCACGCCGATGGAGAGCCCGACGCCGGGAAACTTGCGGTTGCCCTTGCTGGCCAGGGCGTCGTAGCGTCCGCCGGAGCAGATCGAGCCCAGCTGTTCGTGGCCCACCAGGACGGTTTCCACCACGGTTCCCGTGTAGTAATCCAGGCCGCGGGCGATGCTGAGGTCCGCGACGACCTTGCCCGGCGCGCGCTGGACCGCGGCCGCGATGACCTGCTCCAGTTCGGCCAGGCCCTCCTCGAGCAGTTCGTTGCTGACGCCCAGGGCGCGGACCTGCGCCACGAAGGAGGTGTCCGCGGTCCGGATTGAAGCCAGCTTGAGGGCGGACTGGGCCTGAGCGTCGGTGGCCCCGAGCTCGGACTTAAGCAGTTCGGCAACCTTGGCGGCACCGATCTTCTCGAGCTTGTCGATGCTGCGCAGCACCCCGGCGGTGTCGGTGAGCCCAATGCCGTTGTAGAAGCCCTCGGCCAGCTTGCGGTTGTTGATCCGGAGCAGGAAGTCCGGGATCGGCAGGGCGCTGAGGGCCTCCGCGATGACCAGCGCGATCTCGACGTCGTAACGGAAGGGCAGTTCGCCGTCACCGACGATGTCGATGTCCGCCTGGGTGAACTCGCGGGCCCGGCCTTCCTGCGGACGCTCGCCGCGCCAGACTTTCTGGATCTGGTAGCGGCGGAACGGGAAGGCAAGGTAGCCGGCGTTTTCGACGACGTACCGGGCGAACGGCACGGTGAGGTCGAAGTGCAGGGCCAGGGCGTGCGGATCGGCCTTGTGCGATTTGGTCGCGCCTGTAGCCGCGCCTGCTGCAGTGTCTGTAGCCGTCTCGTCATCGTCCTGCAGCCGGCTCAGCCCGTACACCTCTTTGTCGATCTCCCCCTTGCGCAGCAGCTGCCCGACCGTCTCCACCGCGCGGGTTTCAATCGAGGAAAAGCCATGGAGCTCAAAGACCCGGCGCAGCGTGTCCAGCACATGCAGCTCCACCAGCCGCTCCTCGGGAAGCCACTCGGGGAATCCGGACAGGGATGCGGTGCGTGCCATGGTGGAATTTCTCCTCAGGTAACGGGCCGGAGACTTCTGCGCCGCGCCGCGGCCGAAACGGGGCGTCCGAAACGGGATCAGTTGGGCGGCAGACAGCCCGGTCATGCATAAACTGTGTGCGGCAGTCAGTTTATGCTTTCCGCGCCCGCATCCTCTAATGCGGCCGGGCGCGGCCGGATCAGGCTGGACTGCCGACAGCGTTACCGCTGGACCTGTGACGGTGAACTGCACTGTCCCGGTTCCGGCCCTACCCCAGGAGGACTTTTGGCGGCCAGTTCACGGAGTGCCCGCGATGCCAAGCGGCGCGTCCAGCAAATGGAGGCAAAGCGCGAGCTGCGCAAGGAGCAGGACAAGCGGCGGAAGCGCGACAATGTCCTCGCCATTGGCGCCGGAACGGCTGCGGTCGTCCTGGCGCTGGTCTTGCAGCTGACGGTGTTCTCCGCCAATCCCACCGAGGACGAATACGCTGCCGCCCAGGCCGGGCTGGCCATCCCCTCCGCCACGCCGTCGGCCTCCCCCAGCAACGCCGACAACATCCCCAAACCGGCAACGGCGGCCGGCCAGACCTTCACCGGCGAACTGAAGCTCAACAGCGGCACGCTCGGCGTCGAACTGGACGGTACCAATGCGCCCCAGGCCGCCGCCGTCTTCAAGTCCCTCGCGGACCAGAACTTCTTCGCCGGGCTCAACTGCCACCGGCTCACCACGGGCGAGATGTTCGGTGTGCTGCAGTGCGGTTCCAAGGCCGGCGATGGAAGCAGCGATCCGAGCTACACCTGGGGTCCGCTGGAAAACACCCCGGCGGACAACAACTACCCGGCCGGGACCATCGCCGTAGCCCGGAGCGGCGGAAACGCCTACGGCAACGGCACCCAGTTCTTCATTGTGTACAAGGACACCGTTATTCCGGCCGACGCCGCCGGCGGCTACTCCGTGGTGGGCAAGGTGACCTCGGGCCTGGATGTCGTGGCGAATATTGCGGCCGCCGGACTAAAACCGGACGATAACGCCACAGACGGCGCCCCCGCGGAACCAGTCACGATAGACTCGTTCTCTCTGAAGTAACCAGCCGTTGCCCTTGTGGCCATGGCCCCGGTATTTCCCTCCAAGCGAAAGACTTCTAGCGGTGACAGACAGTCAGAAATCCGACGAAACAGTGTCAGCAGCAGCTGCCAACGAGACCGAAGCCGAGGCTTCGGTGACAGCTCAGGCGACAGACACTCCCACAGACGCGACGCCGGAAACGGCAACGGAGCCGGACGCGGAGGCCGTAATGGCCGCCGCCGAGGCCGGCACCGGGACGCCCGAGGCGCCTGCCAGCGCTCCCGCCGAAGACGCAACGCCCGAGGCTCCGGCCACCGCCGACGCACCGGAGACTCCTGCCGACGTCGAGACCTCCGAGAAGGCAGCTCCGGTGACGCCGGCCGCCACCGAGACCACTCCCGCCGATGTCGCTCCCGCCGGTGACCCTGCACCCGCGGCACCCGCCGCGGCGCGTCCCGCGCCATCACCGGCAGCGTTCGCAGCCCGGCCGAAGGCCAAGCCCTCAGCGGCCGCTCCGGCCGCCGCACCGGCATCGTTGTCCTCCGCCGCCTCGCTGGCCGAAGCCGCACGCTGGGGCCGCGTGGAAGGCGACGGCCACGTGTTCCTGACCGTCGACGGCGAGGAACATCCCGTCGGCCAGTACCCGGGTGTCAGTGATGACGAAGCCCTGGGCTACTTCGCCCGGAAATACGACGACATCGTTGCGCAGATTCTCCTGCTGGAACAGCGCGTCAGCTCCAAGGCACCGACCACGGACATGCAGAAGACGGTCACGCACCTGCGTGAGCAGCTTGCCGAGCGCAACATGGTGGGCGATCTCCGCTCCGCCGAGGCCCGCCTGGACGCCCTGTCCACGCAGATCTCCGATCTCGAAAAGGCCGAGAAGGCCGAACACGACGCCGTCCGCGCCGCCGAGTTGTCCGCCCGCGAGGCCATCGTCGCCGAGGCCGAAGAGATCGCCGGCCACGACCCGGCCCAGATCCAGTGGAAGACCTCCAGCGCCCGGATGAACGAACTGTTCGAGAGCTGGAAGACCGCCCAGAAGAGCGGTGTCCGGCTCGGCCGCAGCAACGAGGACGCCCTCTGGAAGCGCTTCCGGGCCGCCCGAACGGTCTTTGACCGCCACCGCCGCGCCTACTTCTCCCAGCTGGACAGCACCAACTCGGCCGCCAAAGCCGTCAAGGAGAAGCTGATCGCCGAGGCGGAAGCATTGTCCTCCTCGACCGATTGGGGCTTTGCCGCCGGCGAATACCGCCGCCTGATGGATGAGTGGAAGGCGTCCCCGCGCGCCAGCCGCAAGGACGACGACGCCCTCTGGGCACGTTTCCGTGCCGCCCAGGACGTCTTCTTCACGCACCGCCAGGCAGCCAATGACGAGATTGACCAGGAATACGGGGCCAACCTGACCGTCAAGGAAGCCCTGCTGGCGGAAGCCAGCGAGCTGCTTCCGATCAAGGACCTCACTGCCACCAAGAAGGCCCTGCAGTCCATCCGTGACCGCTGGGAAGAGGCCGGCAAGGTTCCCCGCGCCGACATGGGACGAGTCGAAGCCGGTCTGCGGAAGGTCGAAGACGCCGTCCGGCATGCCGAGGACGAGAACTGGAAGCGGTCCAACCCGGAGACGAAGGCACGCACCAACAGCGCGCTGACCCAGCTGGAGTCCGCGATTGCCGGACTCCGGGATGACCTCGCCAAGGCGGAGAAGGCCGGCGACGAGCGCAAGATCAAGTCCGCCAAGGAGGCCCTCGAGGCCCGTGAGGCATGGCTGGAACAGCTCGAGAAGTCAGCGAGCGAGCTCTCCTAACCGCCAGGCAACGAAGCAGCAGGCTGTATAGCGCAGGCCCCGCACCGGTTTTATCCACATGACCGGTGCGGGGCCTGTCGGCTTTTCCACGCACCGGTCACGATGGGCCTATGGTCATTGTTCAAGGCCCTGACGCGCCGGATACGCCGCCGCCGGAGCTGTACTCCCCGGGAGCGCTGTTCTCCTGGCCCGAGCTGCAGGCGATGGCATCCGACGGCGTGCTGACCCAGCTCTACCAGCGCGGCTACCTGCCTCCCGGGACCCGCCCTACTCCGCAGCTTCGGGCCCGCGCGGCGTCCATCCTCATTCGTCCGGCCATCCGTCAGCGCGTCGTGGCAGGCAGGATGACGGCAGCGTGGATCTACGGGTGCGCCGAGGAACCGGACCGGCTCGCGCTGCTCGTGGATTCCAGCCGGCGGATTTCCAGCCTGCGGTCCACCCGCGGCTGCACCCTCCACGAAGTGCGGCTGGGTCCCTCCGACGTCGTGAGCCTGGGCGGGCTGATGGTTTCCAGCCCGCTGCGGACCTCCGTCGACATCGCCCTGCACGTGGAGCCCGAACGGGCCGTGCCGGCGCTGCGGGCGCTGCTGGGCAAGCCCGAACTGGGTCTGCGCCTGCGGCTTCTCATGGTGGCCGTGGAGGCCTCACCGAGGGTGCCGCATAAGAAGGCCGCCCTGACGAAGCTCGAATTCCTGCAGGCCGGTCCGGCGCCCTAGGGCAGGAACCCGGCTGCCGCTGCCGTTGCAGGGGACGTCAGCTGCGCCGCCGGTTGCCGGTGGTGCGGTAAACGTCAAAGACACCGTCGATGCGGCGGACAGCACTCAGGACATGGCTCAGGTACTTGGGGTCGCCCATCTCGAACGCGAACTTCGAGATGGCCACCCGGTCCGTGGAGGTGTGCACACTGGCCGCCAGGATATTGACGTGGTTCTCCGAGAGGATCCGGGTGACGTCCGAGAGCAGGGACTTGCGGTCGAGCGCTTCGACCTGGATCTCGACCAGGAAGACGCTGGACTGCGTCGGCGCCCATTCGACTTCGACGATCCGGTCCGGCTGCTCCAGCAGTCCGCTGACGTTGGTGCAGTCTGTCCGGTGTACGGAGACGCCGGAGCCGCGGGTCACGAAGCCCAGGATCGGGTCAGGCGGCACCGGGGTGCAGCAGCGGGCGAGCTTGACCCAGACATCGTCCACGCCGCGCACCACAACACCGGAATCGGAGTACCGGGTCTTGGTGACCTGGGTCGGGATGGACACCTCGCTGAGGTCGTCCTCCGGGGTGTCATTGCCGCCGAGGCTTTCGACGAGGCGTTCCATGACGGACTGGGCGGAGGTGTGCCCGTCGCCCACGCCTGCGTAGAGACCGGAGATGTCGACGTACTTGAAGTCCTCGGCGATCGCCGCGAGGGCGTCATGCGTCATCAGGCGCTGCAGCGGCAGGTTCTGCTTGCGCATCGCCTTGGTCAGCAGTTCCTTGCCGCGGTCGATTGACTCCTCGCGGCGTTCCTTGCTGAACCATTGCCGGATTTTGTTGCGGGCCCGGGCACTCTTGACGAAGTGCTGCCAGTCCTGGCTGGGCCCGGCGCCCTCTGCCTTGGAGGTGAAGATCTCCACCCAGTCGCCGTGGTTGAGTTCGCTGTTGAGCGGGACGAGCTTGCCGTTGACCCGGGCACCGATGGTCCGGTGACCCACCTCGGTGTGGACGGCATACGCGAAGTCCACGGGTGTGGAACCCGCGGGCAGCGCCATCACCTCGCCCTTGGGCGTGAAGACGAACACTTCCCGGGCGTTGATTTCAAAGCGCAGCGAATCCAGGAACTCGCCGGGGTCAGAGGTTTCCTGCTGCCAGTCCACCAGGGACCGGAGCCAGCCCATGTCGCCGTCGCGCGGGCTTCCCGGCCCGGCCGCCGTGCGGTTCGGCTGGTCCTTGTACTTCCAGTGCGCGGCGACGCCGTACTCGGCGCGGCGGTGCATCTCGTGGGTGCGGATCTGGATCTCCACGGGCTTGCCGCCCGGGCCAATCACCGTGGTGTGCAGCGACTGGTACATGTTGAACTTGGGCATCGCGATGTAGTCCTTGAACCGCCCCGGCAGGGGGTTCCAGCGCGAGTGCATGGCCCCGAGCGCCGCGTAACAGTCCCGGACCGAATCGACCAGGACCCGGACACCCATCAGGTCGTTGATGTCGTCGAAGTCCTTGTCCCGAACGATCATCTTCTGATAGATGGAGTAATAGTGCTTCGGCCGGCCCGTGATCGTGGCCTTGATTTTGGCCTCGCGCAGGTCCTCGGTGATCTGGTCGCGGATGACTGCGAGGTTCTTTTCCCGCTCCGGGGTCCGGTCCCCCACCATCCGCACGATTTCCTCGTACACCTTCGGGTACAGGGCCGCGAAGGACAGGTCTTCCAGTTCCCACTTGATGGTGTTCATCCCCAGCCGGTGCGCCAGCGGGGCGAAGATTTCCAGGGTTTCCCGGGCCTTGCGCGCCGAGGACTCGGCCGAGACGAAACGCCACGTCCTGGCGTTGTGCAGCCGGTCGGCCAGCTTGATCATCAGGACCCGGATGTCCTTGGCCATCGCAACGACCATCTTGCGCACCGTCTCCGACTGCGCAGCCTCGCCAAAGCTGACCTTGTCCAGCTTGGTGACACCGTCAACCAGCATGGCAACTTCGGCCCCGAACTCGGCCTTCAGGTCATCCAGGGTGTAGGAGGTGTCCTCGACGGTGTCATGCAGGAGCGCCGCGGCCAGGGTGGTCCCACTGAGCCCCAGCTCAGCCAGGATGGTTGCCACCGCCACCGGATGCGTGATGTAGGGATCGCCGCTCTTGCGCTTCTGACCGCGGTGGCAGGTCTCCGCCACGATGAAGGCGCGCTGGATGAGGTCGAAATCCTCTTTGGGGTTGTTGGCGCGCACGGTGCGCAGCAGCGGTTCAAGAATCGGGGAATAGGCGGGGGCGCCGCGTCCGGTCAGCCGGGCAAGCCGGGAGCGGGTGCGCTCGCGCCGGCCGGGGAACGTGGGGCGTGCGCCGGAGCTGTCCACGGGGACCGGCGGTTCGGCGCGTCCGGGAGCCACCACACCAGTCTGTGAACCCTGGCCCGGAGCCTGATCCGCAGGCGCTGATGGCACCGGCGTCGAACGTTCTTCCAATGGAGCACCTCTCCGAACCCGTTAATTGTTCCAGTCTATTCCCGCCGCAGGATACTTCGATAACCGGCGGGGATACGGCAATGGGCCGGAGAGCGTCACAGGATGACGCTCTCCGGCCCGTGCGGGCCGCCGGGTTGGCCGCCCGGGCGGCCGTTCCGGCCCGGACCTGGCGGCTAAGCCGTGGCCGGTGCCGCCGCAGAGTCCGTCTTGGCGGCGGTCTGGGCCCGTCGCTGATGCACCCGCTGGGCCTGTTTCACCAGTTCCGGCTCGCTTTGGCGCAGCCGGGCGTAGAGCGGCGCCGCAATGAAGATCGTCGCCGCGGTGCCGATAAAGATTCCCACAAACAGGGCCAGCGAGAGGTCCCGCAGCGTCCCTGCACCCAACAGTCCGGCGCCGATGAAGAGGATGGCACCGACCGGAAGGATGGCGACCATCATGGTGTTGATGGAGCGCACCAGGGTCTGGTTGACTGCGAGGTTGACCTCCTCGCCGAAGGTCCGCCGGGTGGAGGCCTGCAGGTCCGCAGTGTTCTCGCGGATCTTGTCGAACACCACCACGGTGTCGTACAGCGAGTAGCTCAGCACGGTCAGGAAGCCGATGATGGCCGACGGCGTGACTTCGAAATCACTCAGGGCGTAGACACCGGCGGTGATGAACATCGTCACGAGCATGCCGACGATCGCGGAGAGCGACATTTTCCAGGTCCGGAAGTACAGCGCCATCAGCACGGCGGCGAGGGCGACGAAGATCAGCAGGCCCAGCAGGGCCTGCTTGGTGACGTCGGCACCCCAGGTGGGGCCAATGAAGGTGGATGTCACTTCGTTGTCCGTCACGCCGTAGGCCTCGGTGAGGCCGGCTTTGATCTGGAGCGTCTCCTCGTCCGAGAGTTTGTCGGTCTGGATCCGCATCGTGTTCCCCGCGACGTTCGCCACCCGCGGGACGCTGCCGGGGACGACGTCGTCGACAGCCTTCTCGCCGATGGCGGCATCGGTGGTTTTCACATTCGAAACGGTGAACTCCGAGCCGCCCCGGAACTCGATACCCAGGTTGAACCCGCCCTTGACGACCGGCAGCAGGATCGAGAGCGCCACGAGGACGGCCGCGATCAGGAACCAGATCTTCTTGGAATCCACGAAATCGTAGGAGCGCTTGCCCGTGTAGAGCTCATTGCCGAATTTGGCGAAGCTGGTGGCCATTTAGTTGCCCTCCTTGGACGGGCTCTTGGAGGAACCAGCAAGCTGTTCCTGTCGTTCCGCGAGACGCCGTTCTGCAATGGTCATCCGGCGTTCGGCCTCAGCCGTGGCACCGGTGTTCTTGGCGCGGAGACCGGCAACAGCGGCCGGCTTCTCCGCCGGAGTGCGGAACCGGCCCGCGCCCCGGTACAGGGGACCGGCGCCGAGGGTCTTCGGGTCCATCCCCGAGAGCGGGTGGCCTTCACCAAAGAACTTGGTGCGGGCCAGCAGCTGCAGGGTCGGGTGGGTGAACATAAAGACGACAATGAGGTCGGCGATGGCTGTCAGGCCGAGCGTGAACGCGAAGCCGCGGACGTTGCCCACTGCCACGAAGTACAGCACCAGGGCAGCCAGCAGGTTGACGGCCTTGGACGCCAGGACGGTGCGCTTGGCCCGCTTCCAGCCGTTCTCGACTGCCGACACGAGGCCGCGTCCTTCACGGAGCTCATCACGGATCCGTTCGAAGTAGACGATGAACGAGTCCGCGGTCTGGCCGATCGCCACGATGATGCCTGCGACGCCGGCGAGGGAGAGCCGGTAGTTCTCGGTCCAGCCCAGGATCGCGATGGCGAGGTAGGTCAGCGCGCCGGCGACCACAAGGGAAGCGACGGTGACCAGGCCGAGCGCCCGGTACTGGAACAGGGAGTACACCACGACCAGCAGCAGCCCGATCAGGCCGGCGAGCATCCCCATCCGGAGCTGCTCACCGCCGAGGGTTGCCGAAATCTGCTGTTCGCTCTGGATCTCAAAGCTGATCGGCAGGGCGCCGAAGCGGAGCTGGTCGGAGAGGGCCTTCGCGGACTCCTCGGTGAACCCGCCGGTGATCTGCGGACGGCCATCGGTAATGACGGCGAGGGACCGCGGGGCGGAAATGACCTGGTCATCGAGGACGATGGCGAACTGGGCCTTCGGATCCGAACCGCTCTGGCCACCGCCGGCGATGTAAAACTGGTACAGCCGCTCGGTGACTTCCTTGAACTTCGCGGTGCCTTCCTCGTCGAACTGGATGTTCACAGCCCACTCGTTGGTCACGGCGCCCTGGGCGCCGCGCTGCAGCTGGAAGGAAGAAGAAGTGATGTTGGAGCCCTTGACCTCAACCGGGCCCAGGATGTATTTGATCGCCGGGGAATTGGCGGAGGCCGGTTCGCAGGTGACCAGCGGTTTCGTCGGGTCGGAGCGTTCCTGCTTGTCCTGCGAGGGGTTGTCGCAGTCGAGCGTCTCGAACTTCTGGTAGAGCTCGGGAGTCACCCAGTTAATGTCACTGCCGTTGGTGGGCTCGGCGGTGGGCTTGGGCAGCTGGTCGACCGGGGTCTGTGACTCCGCGGGAACGGCTGCGCCCGGGCCGGCCTGAAGGACGGGCCGGAAGTTCATGTCGGCGGAAGCCTGGATCAGGGCGCGGGTTTCCTTGGACGGGGTGCCGGGAAGGCTGACGACGACGTTCCGTCCGGACTGCGTGCTGATTTCAGCTTCGGCGACGCCCGAACCGTCGACGCGCTGGCGGATGATCGCCACGGCCTGGTTGAGCTGTTCCTCGTTGATGTCCGAACCGCCCTCAACCTTGGGCGCCAGGATCATCTGGGTGCCGCCTTCAAGGTCCAGGGCGAGCTTGGGAGCCCAGCTCGCCTGGCCGGCCATGGTGCCGCCTGCCAGGACGGCGGTCAGGACGGCGAGGATAACGCCGAGCCAGACCAGCACCCTGAGGGCTGTGTTTTTGGGGCCAGTTCGTGCCATTGTCGATCTTTCTATTATTTACGGAGGAACCGCCGGGCGGCCCTGGCGGGCCCGCTCCGGCGGTTGCCCGCAGCCGTTACTTCGCGGGATAGCTCAAACAGGCAGACTAGCTGTCTTTCTTGCCTTCGTTGTTGAGGCGGCGCAGGGTTTCCTCCGGTGTCTCAGCACGGGGTGCTTCGTTCACCGGGGCGGCGCCGTCGGCCTTGTCAAAGGAGAGCGAGGATGCGTCGTTGGGAACTACCAGGGGCTCGTCAGACTCCTCAGCCTCAGCGGCGATAACCGGCTCGATGATTTTGGTGACGGCCTGGCGGTGCACGGTGGCGGTGTGGCCCGGGGAGAGCTCGAGCAGGACCTTGTTCTCTTCCTCGTCGATCTCGACGATGCGGCCGTACAGGCCAAAGCTTGTCATGACCTCGACACCCGGGGCGAACTTCGACTGGAGCTGCGCCTGCGTCTGCTGGGTCTTCTTGTTGCGGCGGAACATCATGAAGACGAAGACGCCGAGCATGGCGAACAGCAGGATGGTCATGATGTCGATGCCGCCGCCGGCCTGCGGCTGGGTCTGGGCAGTGATAAGTCCGAACACAGGGATAGTTCCGTTCTGTACTTGCGTAGCTGGTTTTCCAGCAACGTCCGCTTCGCTCCGGGCTGGCAGGGATTCATGCCGAGCCGACGGCGGCCAAGTGCTGGCCGCGCGCAGAAACAAAGACCCGAACGTGCCGAGCGTCATTCCAGTCTAAAGGGAAAAGGTTGCACAGGGGTGCTATTGACTGTTACGGATCCATTCCGGATCGGCGTCCTGGCCTTGCACGTCCGCCGGGTCCGCGGCATCGTCCTCGACCCGGAAGAGTTCCAGCGGGTCTTGCGCGAAGATGCCGGGCGGCACCGCGAAGCCGAGGTGCGTCCAGGCCGGGGCGAGCGCGATCCTTCCCCGCGGGGTGCGTCCCAGCAGTCCCTCACGGACGAGATACGGCTCGGCGACGGTTTCGACGGTTTCGGTCTCTTCGCCGACGGCGATGGCCAGCGTGGACAGGCCCACCGGTCCGCCGCCAAATTTCAGGATCAGGGCTTCCAGGACGGCCCGGTCGAGCCGGTCCAGGCCGCGCTTGTCCACTTCGTACATGTCCAGCGCCGCGGAGGCGGCCCGGGCGTCGATCTGCTCGATGCCGTGCACCAGCGCCCAGTCGCGGACCCGGCGCAGGAGCCGGTTGGCGATGCGGGGCGTGCCGCGGGACCGTCCGGCGATTTCGCTGAATCCGGCGGAATTGACCTTGAGGTCCAGAAGCCCGGCGGAGCGCCGGAGCACGAGTTCGAGCTCGGCCACGGAGTAGAACTCGAGGTGGCCGGTGAAGCCGAAGCGGTCCCGGAGCGGGCCGGGCAGCAGCCCGGCCCGGGTGGTGGCACCCACCAGGGTGAACGGCGGAAGTTCAAGCGGGATCGCGGTGGCGCCGGCACCTTTGCCGACGACGATGTCCACCCGGAAGTCCTCCATCGCCATGTAGAGCATTTCCTCAGCCGGGCGGGACATCCGGTGGATCTCGTCCAGGAACAGCACTTCGCCTTCGGAGAGCGAGGACAGGATGGCCGCCAGGTCCCCGGCGTGCTGGATGGCGGGTCCGCTGCTGATCCGCAGCGGCGCGTTCATTTCGGCCGCGATGATCATGGACAGGGTGGTCTTGCCCAGCCCGGGAGGGCCGGAGAGCAGGACGTGGTCGGCGCTGCGGCCGCGCATGCGTGAGGCTTCCAGCACGAGGGAGAGCTGTTTGCGGACCCGGTGCTGGCCGACGAAGTCGTGCAGGTTCTTGGGCCGGAGGGCGGCTTCGATGACCCGCTCCTCCGGCTCCTCTCCCCCGGCGACGATCGACGGCTCAGCCACGGGCGCCTGCCCTGTTCCCGGCGCGGGCGCCGTCCTGGCCCAGCCAGCGGAGGGTGGCGCGCAGAATCTCGGCCACGTTGCCCTTTTCGGCCAGTTCGGGGGAATCGGCCAGGGACTTGTCGATGCTGGCCGTGGCGTCCCTCTCGGACCAGCCCAGGCTCGTCATGGCCGCTACCACCTGCGGCTTCCAGACCGCCTCGGAGGATGCCGCCGGAGCAGTGGTTCCGGCGGCGGTGCCGTGCGGCACGAGCTTTCCGGCCAGTTCGAGCACAATCCGGCCGGCGACCTTGGGGCCAATGCCGGGCACCTTAGTGAAGGCCTTGCCGTCGCCGGAGTGCGCCGCCACGCGGATCGCTTCGGGCTCGTGGACGGCCAGGACGGCAAGCGCCAGCCGGGGTCCGACGCCGGCGACGCTGAGCAGGACGTCAAAGACTTCGCGTTCGTCGTCGGTGTCGAAACCGAACAGGGTCAGGGAGTCCTCGCGCACGATCAGGGAGGTGAAGAGCTTGCCCTCCTCGCCGGTGCGGAGCCGGCTGAGGGTCTGCGGCGTGGCGTTCACGCTCATGCCGGCGCCGTTGAGGTCGATCACGGCGGAGGACAGGCCGACGTGCGCTACGGTTCCGCGGAGAAAACTGATCAAAGCCGGGCTCCTGAAAATTCAGCTGAAATAGAACCGGGGAGACCCGGTTATCCGAACATATCTACGAATACCCTACCAAGTTCCGCGGCGGGACAGGCGGACATTCAGCGGGTACGGCGCGCTTTGGCCTCGGCGTCCGCCCACGCGCGCTGGGCCGGTGTCAGGGACAGGCTCCCCGGTCCGGTGGTAACTGCGCCCTTGTTGGAAGTGCCGATTCCGGCCCGCCAGGCGTGGGTGATGGCCAGCGCGAGGGCGTCGGCGGCGTCGGCGGGGCGCGGCGGGGCGTCGAGCCGGAGAATCTTGGTGACCAGCTTGGTGACCGCGTCCTTGTTCGATGTTCCGCTGCCGGTGACGGCTGCCTTGACTTCGGACGGGGTGTGCAGCGCCACCGGGATGCCGCGGCGTGCGGCGGCGGCGATCACGACGCCGGAGGCCTGGGCAACGCCCATCACGGTGCTGACATTAAGCTGCGAGAAGACGCGTTCGACGGCGAGGACGTGCGGTTCGTACTGGTCCAGCCACTCATCGATCGAGGTGGCGATGACCAGCAGCCGCTGGTCCAGGCTTTCCTCGGGGGACGTTCCGACGACGCCGAACGCCACCATGGTGGCGCGGCGGTTCTTCTCGACGTCCACGACGCCGATCCCGCAGCGGGTGAGGCCCGGATCGACGCCGAGGACGCGAAGGGTCACTCGGCTTCCAGTGCGGCCTGCACTTCGTCGCTGAGGTCGGCGTTGCTGTAGACGTTCTGGACGTCGTCGAGTTCCTCGAGGGCGTCCACGAGCTTCAGGAACTTCTTGGCGGCGTCGAGATCGAGCGGCACCTGCATGGAGGGCACGAACTCGGCTTCGTCGGTTTCGTACTCGATCCCGGCGTCCTTGAGCGCATCCCGGATGGCCTGGAGGTCGGTCGGCTCGGAGTGGATTTCGAAGCTGTCGCCGTTGTCCTTGACTTCGTCGGCGCCGGCGTCGAGCACGGCCATCAGGACGTCGTCCTCGCTCAGGCCGTTCTTCGGCAGCGAGACGACACCCTTGCGGGAGAAGAGGTAACTGACCGAACCGGGATCGGCGATGGTGCCGCCGTTGCGGGAGATGGCGAGCCGGACTTCGGAGGCGGCCCGGTTCTTGTTGTCAGTGAGGCATTCGATCAGCAGCGCCGAGCCCTGCGGCCCGCGGCACTCGTACATGATCTCGGTGTAGTCCACGACTTCGCCGGTGAGGCCGGCGCCGCGTTTGATGGCGCGGTCGATGTTGTCAGCGGGGACCGAGGTCTTTTTCGCCTTGGTGACGGCGAGTTCCAGCCCGGGGTTGCCCGCCAGGTCAGGGCCGCCCATGCGCGCGGCAACTTCGATGTTCTTGATCAGCTTGGCGAACGACTTGGCCCGGCGGCTGTCGAGGATGGCCTTCTTGTGCTTGGTCGTCGCCCATTTGGAGTGGCCTGACATGCTTTACGCTTCTCCTCTGATCATTCGAATAAACAATTCGTGCACGCGCTCCTCCCCCGTCACTTCCGGGTGGAAGGAAGTGGCCAGCAGCTTGCCGGATCGCACTGCAACAATTCTAGCCGTCCCGGCCAGCGCCCCGGGGTGGGACGCCTTGGAAGGCTCCACTTTGGCGAGCACCTCGACGCCGACGCCGACGCGTTCCACCCAGGGTCCGCGGATAAAGACCGCGTGGACCGGGGCCACGCCGTCCGCGGTGGCGCTGAAATCGAGGCCGCTGAAATCGAGATCAGTTTCGAAGGACTCCCGCTGCCGGCCGAAGGCGTTCCGGCGGACCGTGATGTCGAGGCCACCGAACGTCTGCTGCGGGTTGCCGGCGAGATCCTTCGCGGGGTCGGTGATCTCCTCGGCGAGGAGGATCATCCCGGCGCACGAGCCGTAGACCGGCAGCCCGTCCTGGATCCGTTGACGCAGCGGGTCGCGGAGCCCGAAGGCGCGGGACAGCTTGTCGATGGTGGTCGATTCGCCGCCGGGAATGATCAGGCCGTCGAGGCCGTCGAGTTCGGCCGGCCGGCGGACGCCGATGCCGGTGGCACCGGCGGCTTCCACCGCGTGAAGGTGTTCGCGGAAGTCGCCCTGGAGAGCCAGGACGCCGATCCGGAGGCCTGAACCCACACCGGACGGAGGCGCAGAAGAGGGGTTGGTCATCGAAACAGCATAGTGGCCTCAACTCATGCCCCGCCGCTTCCCGGCGGGCTTCCATGCCGCCGCTGGGATATATTACAAAGCATGTTTTACTTCAGCGTTCCGCTCGGCAAGCTCGTCCGCCGGGTCTCCCGGCTCAGGGGCGGAGGCTCTGCCCTTCCCGGGCTCGTCGTCGAAAAGATCGACCCCGGGTTCATGCGCCGGACACTGTCGACGCTGCCGCACGGCGTCGCCGTCGTCAGCGGCACGAACGGCAAGACCACCACCACCAAGATGGTGGTGGAACTGCTCGAGAGCCAGGGCCTGAAGGTTTTCACCAACCGCACCGGCAGCAACTTCACCCGCGGTGTGGCCGCGGCGCTGCTCGGCGAAGTGGACTGGCGCGGCCGGCTGGACGCCGACGTCGCCGTGCTGGAACTCGACGAGGCCCACGCGGTGCACTTCGTCAACCAGGTGCCGCCGCGCTACTGCCTCCTGCTCAACGTCCTGCGCGACCAGCTGGACCGCTTCGGCGAGATCGACAAAACCGCGCAGCTGCTGCAGCACATCGCCTCCAAGACCACCGGAACGGTGGTGCTGAACCGGGAGGACCCGCGCGTCGCGCGCATCGCGGACACGCTCAGCGGTCCCGAGGTCCTCTACTTCGGCCTGGATGACTCGTTGCTGGGCACCTTCCCGAACGACGACGAGATGCGGGCCGCGCCCGGCAGCCCGGTGCCGGCGGCCCCGGCCAGGCCGCAAGCCGACGTCGTACTGCGCCGGGTGGGTGCGGCGGACGCGGACTTTGAGTACGACGGCGTCACGGCCACCACGGCGATGAAGCTCCGCGGCGTCTACAACATCTTCAATGCCGCGGCCGCGCTGACCCTGGCCCGGGCGATTGCAGTTGAGGACGGCGCCCAAGCGGACAACGAGGGCCTGCTGAAGGCACTCGCGCAGGTGGCGCCGGCGTTCGGACGCGGCGAGAGCCTCGTTGTCGACGGCCTGCCGCTGGATCTGGTGCTGGTAAAGAATCCCAGCGGTTTCCGGCTGGGACTGAAGTCCTTTCCGGCCGCGGGCTATGCCACGATGATCGCGATCAACGACAATTACGCCGACGGCCGGGACATGTCCTGGCTCTGGGACGTCGAGTTCGAGACCCTCCGTGAGGGCGGCGTGGACCAGCTGAGCGGCTCCCGGGCGTATGACATGGCGCTGCGCCTGCAGTACGACGACGTCGCGATCGGCGCAGTCAACACCGAGATTGCCCCCGCGCTGGCGGCCTTCATCAGCGGCGCCAGAGACAAACCGAAGCGGATCTTCTGCACCTATACAGCGATGCTGGCCATCCGCCGCGAGCTGTCCAAAATCACCACAGTGGAGGTGGTCTCATGACCCCCCAGCCCGAGTCCAACGCGTCAGGCGGGTCCAGCGGATCCGGCGGGTCCGGCGGGTCCGGCGGGTCCGGCGGGTCCAGGTTCTCTTTCGGGCACGAACTGCCGCCCGAGGAAACCGCGGAACCCACCAAGGGAACCATCCGGGTCCTGCAGCTGTACCCGCGGGACATGAACATCTACGGCGACTGGGGCAATGCCCTGGTGCTGGCCCAGCGGCTGCGCTGGCACGGCTACACGCCGGAGCTGCTCGAGTACAACGTCGGCGACGCGTTTCCCGCCGACGTTGACCTGATCGTCGGCGGCGGCGGGCAGGACAGCGGCCAACTGGTGATCCAGGATGACCTGCTGTCGCGCGAAACCGTCCTGAAAGAGCTGGCCGAGGACGGCACGCCGATGCTGGTGATCTGCGGCCTGTACCAGCTGTTCGGGAAGTTCTTCAAGACCCGGACCGGTTCCGTCATCCCGGGGATCGGCATCCTGGACGTGGAGACGCACGGCACCGAAGAGCGGCTGATCGGCAACGTGTCGGTGTCCTCCCCCGAATTCGGCACCGTCCTGGGGTATGAGAACCACAGCGGGCAGACCACACTGGGTCCCGGCGTGGCACCGCTGGGGACCACGGCCAAGGGCACCGGCAACAACAGCCGCGACGGCAGGGAAGGCGCCCGCCACCGGAACATCGTGGCGAGCTACCTGCACGGGTCCCTGCTGCCCAAGAATCCGGTGCTGGCGGACTTCCTGATCCGGACTGCCGTCGAGCGCAAGTACGGCAGCTTCTCCCCCGGCACCCCGGACGACAGCTACGCCGTCCTGGCCCGCGAACATGCCGCCCGCCGCCCGCGCTGAGCCGGCGGCCAGCCAGCGGCGGCATGGAGCTGAACGGTATTCCGGCGCTGCAGTCCGGCCGCTGACACGAATTCGCCGGAAAGCGGCAGAGTCGCCGGAACGTCGGTATATATCAAGCTGTTGGTGACAGCTGGTTGGTTTCTTTGTAGTTGATGCCGGCGTGGCTGGGGGCGCCCGGGACGGTGGGCCTGCGGTGGTACCGGT